>JBKJOI010000835.1:0-7046 GCA_046595695.1 Haliangiales bacterium
TGAACCGCATCCAGTGGGGCGTGTTCTCGATCCTGGGGCACCTGGGCGCGACGCGGAACTTCCACCGCATCCACCGCGAGTACCTGTGGGCGGAGCCGCCCACAACGGCGATCGGCGCGGAGGACCACGCCTACTGGCAGCGCCGCGGCGTGAGGTACCCGCCCGCGGCACCGCCGCCACCGTCGCCGGCGGAAGTGGCGAGCGTCGCGGTGCCGGCGTAGCCCGCGCGCGCCGTGCCTACCAGCTGAGGACGCGGCTCTTCGGCTTGGTCAAGAGGAGCTGCAGATCGCCGAGCGTGCGCTCGCCGAACGCCTGTCCCTCGCCAAAACCTCGAGCTATCGAGAAGCATTGCGATCCTCAGCATCGCGGTCAACGTGAACAGACGATGGGTCGTCTGCTCCTCCTGATGGTTGTCGCGCTCCGTGCTGTGTGGCGCAGCCGGGCGGACCTGGTGCTCGAGAACCTGGCGCTACGGCAAAGGTGGGCGTGCTCCTGCGGGGAGGGCGGCGCCCACGAGACCAGCTGGCGCTGAGGTAGCGGCCATACCCACTTTATTTGGCTGATCGCTGGGCCTCCGGGGGTCGGCATCGACAGCGAAGTCGACGCCATGCTCCGCGACAGGTCGCGACGCTGACCTGGCTGGCGCCATGGGCACGCCCGACTCAGCGCCGCGCGCGATGCGCGAACAGGTCCTTGCGCGCCTGCTCGGTGATCGCGACGACGGCGGGGTTCTTGAGGCGGCGCTCGACCGAGATGGCGTAGAAGCGCTCGCGCACCGTGTCGACCTGGCCGATGGCCTTGACCGCGTACTGCCGCTGGATCTCGGCGCCCACGACGCTGGGGGCGCAGAACAGGCCCAAGCCCGACTGCCCGAAGACCTTGAGCAGGGCGCTGTCGGCGAACTCGGCCACGATGAGCGGGCGCACCTTGATCTCCTCGAACCAGCGATCGAGGGCGCGGCGGAGCTGGTTGTCCTCGGTCGGCACCAGCACGGGCGCGCCGTCGAGTGACGCGGGGAACCGACGTCTGTAGGTCGCCGCCAGCGTCGGCGCCGCGAACCAGGTCACGCCCGTGTCGCCGAGCAGGTGCGCGTACGCCTTCACCTTGATGCCCGGGGGAACCGGGGTGTCCGCGAGCACGACGTCGAGGTGGTGGAGCGCGAGCTCGGCGAGCAGCACCTCGGCCTTGTCCTCGATGCACGTCATCCGCACCGGCTCCGGTAGCGCGAGCGCCGGCTCGAGCAGGCGACGGACGACCATCTTGGGCATGGCGTCGACGATGCCGACGTTAAGCCGCGCCGGTCGACCCGTGGGGCGGCCCTTCAGGGCGTCTTGCAGCTCGCGCCCGAGCGCGAAGATCTCGTCGGCGTAGCGGAAGACCATCCGGCCGATCTCCGTGGGAACGACCCGTCGCCCCGCGCGCTCGAGCAGCTTCTCGCCCAGGACGCCCTCGAGGAGGCGGATCTGCCCGCTCACCGTGGGTTGCGCCAGGCGCAGCTCGCGCGCCGCGTGCGCGACCCCTCCGCTGCGCACGACGGTCCAGAAGTAGAGCAGGTGGTGGTAGTTGAGCCACTCCATGGTGGCCGAACGATACCTCGATAAAGCCGATGCCATACCTAGGATCTTCGTATTAGTCGATTCGAGCCCCGAGCCGCATCTTGGTCTGCACACGGCCTGGGACGGCCGAGAAAGGCAGGGAGGCTCATGCGACTCACGGTTCGTGCCATTGGCTTCGAGCTCACCAAGGCGCTGCGCGACCACGTGACGCGCCGGGTGCACCTCGCACTCGGACGCTTCGCGCCGCGCCTCGGGCACATCCGGGTGCGACTGTCCGACGTCAACGGCCCGCGCGGGGGCGACGACAAGCGCTGCCACATCACGGTGCTCGTCACGGGGGCGCGCGAAGTCACTGTCGACGACTTGCACCAGGATCTCTACACCGCCATCGACCTGGCCGTGGGGCGCGCCGCCCACGCCGTGTCGCGGCACCTGGACCGCGCCACGCACGCGGCCTGAGAGCCCGAAAGGAGCCATGCCCATGCGACGCAAACAGAAGAAGACCATCCTCCTGCTCGGCGCCCTGTCGGCGGGCCTCATCGCCCTGGGCGGGCTGGCCGGCCCCGAGCTGATGTGGGTCATGGTCGCGCTCACCGTCGTCATGAACGTCGGGGTCTACTTCTTTTCCGACCGGCTGGTGCTGCGGATGCACGGGGCGAAGGAGCTGCCCCCCGACGCAGACCCGCAGTTGCACGCCATGATGGGTGAGCTGGCCTGCCGGGCGCAGATCCCGCGGCCCCGACTGTTCCTCATGGAGGACGCCGCTCCCAACGCCTTCGCTACCGGGCGCGACCCGGCGCATGGCGCGGTGGCGGTGACCACCGGGCTGCGCGCCCTGTACGACGGGCGCGAGCTCCGTGGCGTCCTCGCCCACGAGCTGGCTCACATCAAGCACCGCGACATCCTGGTCGCGACCATCGCAGCGGGCGTCGCGGGGCCGTGACCACGATCGCCCACATGCTGTCCGTCCCGGTGGCCCGCGAGCCGAGCGCCGCGACCGCGAGCCTCTTCGTGTCGCCTCTGGCCGGGACGCGTGGCCTCCTGGCGCTGTTCTCGACCCACCCGCCCAAGGCCGAGCGCACGCGTCGTGTGCGCGCGCTCGCGCTGTCGGCGCCCCCCATGACCCAGCTCATCACGCGGAGGATCTGACGCATGTTGTGGATGTACGTCGGTTTCATCGGCCTGGTGCTGGCGCTGCTCGCGCTGGACCTGGGCGTGTTCCATCGCAAGGCGCACGTCGTGAAGACGAAGGAGGCGCTCGGCTGGTCGGCGTTCTGGATCGGCCTCGGGCTGGCCTTCACCGGGATTATCTACCTCGGCTACGAGCACCACTGGATGGGGCTGGGCCTCACGCCCGACAAGATGAGCACACCGGCCGTGGATGCCGCAACGGGCGCGATCCAGCACTACAACGACGGCGCCACGGCCGCGCTCAAGTACCTGACCGGCTTCCTGGTCGAGAAGTCGCTCGCGGTCGACAACATCTTCGTGATCGCGATGATCTTCTCCTTCTTCGCGGTCCCGCCCATCTACCAGCACCGCGTGCTCTTCTGGGGCATCCTGGGCGCGCTCGCCATGCGCGGCGCGATGATCGGCGTCGGCGCGGTGATGATCAGCGAGTTCGCGTGGATCATCTACGTGTTCGGCGGCTTCCTCGTACTCACCGGCGTGAAGATGCTGGTGCTCGAGGAGGGCACGACGGATCTGAACAAGAACCCGTTCGTGCGGCTGGCGCGTCGGGTCCTGCCCATCACGCAGCGCTACCACGGCGAGAACTTCCTCGTCCGCGCCGGCTCCGCCAGCTCGCACGCGCCGCCTACGCCGGGGGCGGCGGTCGAGGAGGACACGGTCGTCGACAAGGCCAGGAAGGGCGCGCTCCTGTTCACGCCGCTGTTCCTGGCGCTGATGGCGGTCGAGTTCACCGACCTCATCTTCGCGGTCGACTCGATCCCGGCGATCTTCGCCATCACGACGGACGCGTTCCTGGTCTTCACCAGCAACGTGTTCGCCATCCTCGGCCTGCGCAGCCTCTACTTCGCGCTCGCCGACATGATCGATGAGTTCCGCTACCTGAAGGTGGCGCTCGCGTTCGTGCTCATGGTCGTGGGCGTCAAGATGATGACCCACGCCTGGCTCAAGAGCTTCATGGGTGAGCACTTCAACCTGTACATGCTGGCCATCGTGCTGGGCATCCTGGCCACGGGCGTGATCGCCTCGCTGATCCACGCGCGCCGGGCCAAGCGCGAAGGCGGCGGCGACGACAAGAAGGAGGGTGGTCATGTTGTGCCCCCGCTGTGAGGACGTGCTGCTCGCCGAGGTGGACCGGCAGGGCGTGATCATCGACCTGTGCAAGAAGTGCCGGGGCGTGTGGCTGGACCGCGGTGAGCTCGAGAAGCTCATGGCGGCCGCCGCGCCCGAGGCCCGCGACGATCGGCCCCTCGACCGTGGGGAACCCCGGGACGGCGACCGTCGGGACGGTCGCGACGGCCGGCCGAAACGGCGTGGGCTCGCCGACCTGCTCGGAGACATCTTCGACTGACACCGGGAAAGAAGGAGGTGCGACCATGCTCATGAACACGCTGCGCGCTCACCTGCGCAGCTTGATGTCCCTGGCCGAGAGCGAGGCGCCGCTCATCAGCTGCTACGCCGACCTCGGTGACCCCCGCTCTGTCACCGAGGTGGAAGCGCACTTCCGGATCTTGCGCGGCGGAAGCGGGCCCGCGCGGCGCCGGCTGGTCGACGCGGCCATGGAGCGCGTGCGCGCCGCTCTGGCGGCGGCCGCTCACCTGCCGGGCGGCCTCGCGGTGTTCGCCCGCGCGGGCACGAGGCCGTTCGAGCTCGTGCTCGAGCTCAAGGTATCCGTTGCGACCCGCCTGGTCATCGACCAGACGCCGCACGTCTTCGAGCTAGTGCAGCTCAAGGACGACTACGAGCGCTACCTGCTCTTGATCCTCGGCGCGGAGACGACGCGGCTCGTCGAGGTCAGCCTCGGCGAGGTGTCGCGCGAGCTGTGGACCGCGACGCCGGAGCTCCGGCGACGCGTGGGGCGCGACTGGGCCCGCCTGGCCTACCAGCGCCGGCGCGGCGCCGGCGACGAGGATTCCCTCGCCGAGCTGGTCGCGGTGCTGCGCCAGCAGGCACGGGCGGGCGGGCGCGCGCACCTGGTCCTGGCCGGCTCGCCCTCGCTGGGCGAGGCGCTGGTGCGACGGCTGCCCGCGGATCTGGCCCGGCTGGTCGTGGACATCGTGCCCGCGAGCGATCATGCCTCGACGGAGGATGTGGCAGCCGTGACCCTGGCCAGCTACCTCGAGTCGGAGGAACAGGAGTCGCTCGCGGTGGTCGCCGAGCTTTGGCACGAGCTCACGCACCACGGCCTGGCCGTGGCCGACACCGAGCCGACGCTACGCGCGCTGTGTCTCGGGGTGGGCGATCGGCTGGTCATCGCGCGCGCCTATGCGTCACCGCGAGGCTGGGCGTGCTCCGGCTGCAGCGAGGCTGGGTCGGGCGCGCCGCCGAAGACTTGCCCGGCCTGCGGCCGCCGGGCGCCGCGGCCGGCGGACCTCCGTGAGGCGTTGGTCGCGCTCGCCGAGCTCCACGGCGTGCACGTCGAGGTCGTCGAGTACAGCGAGCTCCTGATGGCACTCGGCGGCGTCGGCTGCCTCATCCGACGCGCGCTCGAGCCCGGCGAGCTGACGACTCCTTCGCGGGTATCGGAGCCGCCCGGTGCCGAGTCAGATGAAGACGTGCCGCGCCCTGCCGCCCGCGCGTCGACGTGACCGGCGCGCAGCTGCACCCTGGCTGACCCGCCGCCACGCGGCTGCACCGTTGACGAACTGTCCGGGCGATTCGTCAGGGCAGCGGCCAAGCGCGCTGTAGCGACTACAACGCGGCGCACAAGAAGGCACGCGTGCGCACTTGCGCACGGCACGGCCCGTGCTCCCCGAGAGGGCCGTGCGCCGACTTCGCTGGCTCGTGCTCGTGTGCGCTCCTGCGCTGATCCGGCTGCTCGTTCGCTTCGGTTTCGCCCGCGGCGGCGCGCACCTGCCGAGCGGCGGTGAGCCGGGCGCAGGCGAGAACGGTGGCCAGGCGCCGCTGCGGGTGACCTTGCCGCTCGCTTCGACGCAGGTGCGTCGCGCCGCCGCGGACGCGCCGCGCGCCGAACGACCGCAGTCCCGGGCGCGCCGGCCGAGGGGCACCGACGCCCCTCCGTGATGCGTGGGATCTGCCGCAGGCCGATCCGCGGCGTGGGCTCGTCGACGCCTTTCGCGGCATGAGCGACGACCTGCCGCCCGCCGAGGCGGAGCGGCTGTACCTGGCGTGGTAGAAGACGAACTCCGTGGTGCGCATGACCAGGGCAAGCAATGGGGACGATCGATAACAAGGCGAACCTGGGACGGGGCAGGGCCCTTGCCTGAGGTCGGAGCGCCGAGATTCAACTCGTTCTTCCCCGGAAGCCCCACGTGATCGGTTGGGTTGCTGATGGGGCCGGGCGACTCGGGAATGCTATCCCAGTCGTTCTGGGCGCAGAGTGGTCGAGTGGTCACCCGTCCTCGCGGGTCGGGTCGAGGTGCAGAGGGACTCGAGGCCCTGCGGCGCGGCGGAGTCGGTCAGCGATCGCGAGACCGAGTCCCTCTCCGGTAGGTGATGAGGCGACGATGACGTCGCAGCCGCGCCGGTCGAACTCCCGCAGCAACTCGTAAATCTTCCGCGCGTACTCGGCCATCGGCTCGGGGACCAGGAGCACCACGTGTCCAGCGCCAGATGAGTGTTCGAACGCGGGAGGAAGAAGGGCACCGACTCGACAGCCCTGCGCCTGCAGACGCTGCGCTTCACCAACGACTTCGTCGGGCTCGACGAGGATGACTCTTGCCCGTGGGGCATAGTGCGACGGATGCTGGCCCGGTGCCGGGATGGGACTCTTTGAAAGCAGCGGCAGTGAGTGTCCGAGCGCCCTTTCGAGATCTTCTCGCGCCACGCCACCCGGGCGAAGGATGGCCGGTTGCTCGCCCGTGACATCGACGATGGTCGATTCGACGCCGACCTCGCAGGGACCGCCGTCAAGGACGAGGTCGACGGCGGCCCCCAGGTCCTCGCGAACATGGTCAGCCGTCGTGGGACTGAGAGAGCCGAATCGATTGGCGGATGGCGCCGCGATTCCGCCAGCGAACGCCGAGAGAAGCGCAAGCGCGACTGGATGGTCGGGCACCCGCAACGCGACGGTCTCGAGCCCCCCGGTCACAGCGAACGGCGCGCGGCTGCTTCGCCACACGACGAGCGTCAGGGGACCAGGCCAGAAGCGCTCGGCCAGAACGCGTGCAGGCTTGGGTACGTCCGCTGCCCAATCTTGGAGCTGATCAGCGCCGCCGATGTGGACGATGAGCGGATGCGTGGAAGGCCGCCCCTTGACCGCGAAGATGCGCTCGACGGCGCCGACGTTTTCGGCATCCGCACCGAGGCCGTAGACGGTTTCGGTGGGGAAGGCAACGAGAC
>JBKJOI010000906.1:0-5140 GCA_046595695.1 Haliangiales bacterium
CGTTCACCTGCCCGGGTGCACGCTCGGCCGAGGAGCCGGGCGGACGCGCCGCTGTCTACGTCGGCGCGCTCGTCGACGGGCATGACGTTTCGGACGTGAGCTGCGTCATGCCATAGCGTGGGCGGTGGTAACCTCGCGCGCCGCTGAGCCTCGCGGATGACGTTCAACGCCTCAGCCAACCAGGAGTCGGACCATGTTCCTCTTGAACCCGCGGCAGCACACCCGGCCGTACCCCGACGAGCGTTCGCGCGAGCTGATGCGCCGGACCATCGAGTTCTTCGAGAGCAAGGGCAAGCAGAAGCTCAAGGCGGACGACCTCGCCCACACCTGGTACGCCGACTTCCTCGAGTTCGTGAAGCAGGAGCGCGCCTTCGCCACGCTGCTCACGCCCGCCGGGCAAGGCGCCGCCGACACGCGCTGGGACACCTGGCGCAACTGCGAGTTCAACGAGATCCTCGGCTTCTACGGGCTCTGCTACTGGTACACGTGGCAGGTCACCATCCTGGGCTTGGGCCCCATCTGGATGAGCCCGAACGAGGCGCTGCGCAAGAAGGCCGCCGCGCAGCTCGAGGCGGGCGGGATCTTCGGCTTCGGCCTGTCCGAGCGCGCCCACGGCGCCGACATCTACTCGACCGACATGGTGCTCACGCCGCGGCCCGAGGGCGGCTGGAGCGCGAGCGGCGCCAAGTATTACATCGGCAACGGCAACAAGGCCGCCATGCTGTCCACCTTCGGCAAGATCGCCGGCACCGACGAGTACGTCTTCTTCGCCGTCGACACCCAGCATCCGAATTACCGGCTGGTGAAGAACGTGGTCACCAGCCAGTCGTACGTGGCCGAGTACGTGCTCGAGAATTACCCGGTCGGCGAGGTTGACCTGTTGTCGCGCGGCAAGGAGGCGTGGAACGCTGCGCTCAACACCGTCAACATCGGCAAGTACAACCTGGGCTGGGCGTCGATCGGCATGTGCACGCACGCGCTCTACGAGGCCATCACGCACGCCTCGAACCGGCGCCTCTACAACATGGTGGTGACCGACTTCCCGCACGTGAAGCAAATGTTCACCGACGCCTACGCGCGCCTGGTGGCCATGAAGCTGTTCGCGCTGCGCGCGGCGGACTACATGCGCTCGGCGTCGCCTGACGACCGGCGCTACCTGCTCTACAACCCGGTGGTCAAGATGAAGGTCACGACCCAGGGCGAGGAGGTCATCAATCTGCTCTGGGACGTGATCGCGGCGCGCGGCTTCGAGAAGGACCTCTTCTTCGAGATGGCGGCCCGCGACATCCGCGCGCTGCCCAAGCTCGAGGGCACGGTGCACGTGAACATCGCGCTGATCGTGAAGTTCATGCCCAACTATTTCTTCGCGCCGGGCACGTTCCCGCCGGTGCCGCGCCGCGACGACGCCACGAACGACAGCTTCCTCTTCCAGCAGGGCGAGGCCAGCGGCCTGGGCAAGATCAAGTTCCACGACCCCGACGCCGCCTTCGAGGCCCACGACCTGCCCAACGTGAAGGTCTTCCGCCAGCAGGTCGCGGTGCTCAAGGAGCTGCTCGCCACCGCCACGCCCGACGAGGCGCAGCGCAAGGACCTCGACTTCCTCATGACCCTCGGCGAGATGTTCACGCTGGTGGTCTACGCCCAGCTCATCGCCGAGAACGCCAAGATCTACGGGCTCGCCGATCCGCTCATCGATCAGATCTTCGACTTCCTGGTGCGCGACTTCGCCAAGTTCGCCCAGCAGCTGCACGGCAAGCCCAGCAGCACGCCCGCGCAGATGGCCTGTTGCCTGCGGCTCATCCAGAAGCCGGTCTTCGACGCCGAGCGCTACCAGCACGTCTGGCGCGAGGTGCACGGGCTGGACGGGGCGTACGAGATGCGCCCCTGATGGATCCATCCGTGCCTCGCGACGCCCGGCTCCGCCCGGTCGTGCTCGCGCCGCCGGATCCCGCCTGGCCCGAGCGCTTCGAGCGCGAGGCTTCGCTCTTGCGCACGCTCCTCGTCGATCAGCTGCTCGCCGTCCACCACGTCGGCAGCACGTCGGTGCCCGGGCTGTGGGCCAAGCCCACCACCGACATCATGCCGCTCGTGCGCGACCTCGCCGAGCTGGACGGCGCGCGCCCGCGCCTACGCCGCGCTCGAGCGCGAGCTCGCGCGCGTGCATGCGGCCGAGCGCCAGCGCTACCAGGACGGCAAGTCGGCGTTCATCGAGGACGTGCGGCGTGCCGCGATGGGTGCGGCGTACGTGGGGCCAGTCGGCCCGTGAGGACGCGATGAAGACCTGCGAGTACGACGGCGAGCCGCTACAGGACCCGCGCTCGCATCCGTGGACCGACGCCGTCGCGAACGCCGCCAGCCGCTACTACGATCTGAAGGCGACGCCCGGCCTCATCCGCACCGCGCTCGAGGATTTCGTGCCCTGGAGCCACCACCCGGCGATCGCGCGCTTCTATGCGCTGCTCGAGCAGCTCAACGCGCCGGCTTCGATGCTCGAGTCGAACGACTGCGCGTTCACGGGCCCGCACGCGAGCGACGCGCCGCAGCTGGGCAAGCGTCTGCAGTGCGAGGGGCGCGTGATGATCCTCTACCGCGAGCTCCGCGCGAACCTCTCGCGGCGACGCGTCGACGATCTGAAGAACGCCCTGCACCTGCGCCTCGCCACCCTGGATCCAGAGCTCGAGTGGGGCATGATCGGGACCACGATCGCCCCGGTGCGCTACGTCGGTCTGCCGGGGACCCGCGAGGAGCAGCTCGGCCACCAGCTCATGCTCTCGTTCTGGGCCTGGGGCGATCAGGACGCCGAGGTCATGAGCAACCTCGAGCGCGTGGTGAAGAATCTCGCGGACGCCCTCCGCGACGAGGTCGCGCAGGCCGGGGCCTCGTGAGGTAGCCCGCCTGGCCTCAGGGCCGGCGCGCGATCAGCAGGTGCGTCACGCGCGCGGTGCCACCGGCCAGCGGCGCGGCGCCGAACCGCGCCACCCACTCGTCCGAGCCGGCGTCGTGCTCGACCTCCAGGCCGGCACGGGTGACCTCGGCGCGCATCTCCTCGGCGGTGCGCAGGCCGATCATCGGCTCGCGCAGGAACGACAGCACGAGCCGCCGGAGGCGCGGCTCGTGCCCGCCCAGCTCGTCGCCGTACGGCTCGTGGTAGTGCAGCAGGAGCTGGCTGCCCGGCGCCGAGGCGCGCCCGATGGCCGCGAGCGACGTCCGCAGCGCCTCGAGGCTGAGGTACATGACGACGCCCTCGCAGATCCAGACGGTGGGCACGTCGGCGCGGTGGCCGGCCGCGGTCAGCCGCTCGATCAGATCGTCGTGCTCGAAGTCGACCGCGACGAAGCTGAGCGACTGCGCGAGCCGCGGCAGCGGCTCGGCCTTGCGGCGCTTGTAGGCCTGCGTGGCCGGATGATCCACCTCGAAGACGTCGACGGTGGCGAGCGCGGGCAGGCGCCACGCGCGCGTGTCCAGACCGGCGCCCAGGACGACCAGCTGCCGGCACCGGGGCGCATCGTCAGCTCATCGCGTAGCCGGTCGCCAGCATCGCGCAGTAGGCCTGCGGATCCTTCACCTGCTGCGCGCGCAGGCGGGCGAGCGCGTCGTCGAGCAGCCGCTTGCCTTCCTCGCCGCCGAGGATCGCGCCGCGCCGGTAGCGCGCCGCCGCCGCCCACATCATCATGTCGCTCGTCTCGAGCTCGGCGATGGCGGTGGCGAGCCCGCGCTGCGCGCGAGCGCGTTCACCGCGCCGCACCGCGATGGCGCCCTCGAGCAGGCGTGCCAGTGGCGTGGCCCACGGCAGCCGTTCGCGTGCGATGCGTCGGGCGTCCTGCAACACCGCCTGCTCGAGCGCCGCGTGATCGCGATCGGCCGGGCGCTCCGCGAGCGCCGCGAGCGCGGCGCGCGCGCGCAGGTGGTACAGCTCGATGCGCACCATCTGGATGCGCATCAGGTGCGCGCGCGCCATGCGCTTCCAGCGCCCCCGGATGAGCTCGAGCGCGTCACGTCCGCGGCCCTGGTACAGCTCGAGCTGAACCCGCGCGAGCAGCTCGTGGTACTGCTGCAGCTGCTGCTCGGGCGAGCCCCACTGCGCCATGGCCTCGTCGAGCTCGCGGCGCGCGCGCTCCACGTCGTCGGCGGCGAGCCAGACCGAGTTGGACAGGCCGATGCGCACGTTGGTGAGCAGGTAGGTATCGCCGCGTTGCCGCGCGTCCTGCGTCCAGAACGGCATCCGGCGAGCCAGCTCGGCCATCTCGCCCAGGTGGAAGAGCGCCCAGGCGGCGAAGGTGACCGCGGACGCGACCTCGAAGTTGGTGCCGCTTCGGCCCGCGCGCAGCTCCTCCGCCGTGCGGTCGCTGAGCTCGAGCGCCTTGCGGAACCGACCCTCGAGGTAGGCGCTGAACCCGCAGGCGCCAACGACCCACGTCGACGAGTAGGGATCGTTGATCTCGCTCGCGACGTGCTTCGCGGCGTCCAGGAACTGCTGCGTACGCCGCCGCGCGGGTAGGCCACTCATCGCGCAGCTCGCCGCCTCGATCGCCAGACCTCGGGCCACGCGCGTGGGCTCGCCCGCGCGCAGCGCCAGCAGCAGGTGCTTCTTCTGGAACACCTTGGCCTCGAGGGGCCTGACCACCGACAGGCTGGCGCCGACCGACCAGTAGATGTCGATGCGGGTGAGCTGGGTCGCCGAGAGATCGCTCAGATCACGGCGGCGAAACTTGAAGCCGCGCAGGCGCAGCAAGATCTCGTAGAAGATGAGGAAGGGCAGCACCAGCCACGCACGTGGCAGCTTCATGCTGACGGCCGCGAGCACGTCCTGAATGGCGCGCATGCCCTCGTCGAGGCGCCCGCTGCGCAAGAGCTGCTCGGCGGCCCGGCGGCGCAGCTCGAGCCGATCGCCGGTCGACGCGCCCTGCGTGGCCGCGAGATAGGCCGCGGCGGCCTCGGCGCCGCGGCCGGCATCGGCGAGCGCATCGCCGCGCTTCGACTCCAGGTCGCGCGCCACCGCGGGCGCGATGTCGGGCAGCTCGAGCGCCATCTGCCACAGCGACGCGGCGCGCTCGAACGCGAGCGCCTCGACCGCCTTCTGCGCCGCGGTCGCCGCGTACTCGGCGGCCTCGCGCATGTCGCCGGCCTCGCGAAAGTGCAC
>JBKJOI010000109.1:0-3802 GCA_046595695.1 Haliangiales bacterium
GCCGCGTCGATGGACCTGCTCATGGGTACGCGCGGCTGGCGTCGCTTCGAGTGGACCGTCGTCTTCAACCCGCCGTAGCCGTACTGCGCCTGCGGCGGGTTGAAGACGACGGTCCACTCGAAGCGACGCCAGCCGCGCGTACCCATGAGCAGGTCCATCGACGCGGCCGCCTCGGGCTTGTCGGAGAAGTAGAAGTTGGGCTCCTCGACCGGCTCGGTGCCGAGCTCGGGCTCGAGGTAGAGCCGCGCCAGGATGTGCGCGGTCTTGTCGTCGGCAAAGCTCAGCACGGTGTCGTCGACGACCGCGAGGCCCAGGCTCGCCTGGACCGGCTTGCCGGCCAGGTCGGTGGTCTTGACCGTGAGCGTCACCGGATCGCGCGGCGCGTAGCTCTTCTTGTCGGCGGTGATCTGGATCTTCAGATCGGCGCGGCGGCCGCGGTAGACGAGCCGTTCGGCGAGCGGCTTCTGCGCGTCGTCGAACAGGGTCACGCGCACCGCGCCCTGCTCGCTGCGCGCGGCGGGCAGCGCGATCAGCGTGGGCTTCCTGGCCTCGACGTCGTAGGCCGCGCTGGCCAGGCGTCGCTCGCGCAGCACCGACTCGACCAGCACGGTCTGCGCCTCGGTGCACCAGGCGGCGACGCGCAGCTCGTCTTCCTTGCTGTCGAAGTCGTCCACGCTCTGCAGCGAGCAGCCCTTGGCGAGCGCCGCGGGGACGTCGAGCTTCTGCTTCGAGCCGGTCGGCTTGTCGAGCTCGACGTGGTACTTGCGGCCGGCGGCGGGGGTCAGCTCGAAGCGGCCCATGCCGTCGTGGAGCGACTCGAAGGTGGTGACGACCTTGCCGAGATCGTCGACGACGCGGCCGGCCACGTCGGCGGGCTTGCCGATGGTGTTGGTGGCGGTGAAGTAGACCCGCCCGGGCAGCCCGGTGATCAGGTCGCCACCCTCGGGGAACATGGCGAAGCCGACCGTCGACAGCACGATCGGGATGCGCTTGGAGATCGACTCGACCAGGCCGCCGTCGTCGGCGAGGATGGTCAGCATGCCGTCCTCGCGGGCGATCTGCGCGGGCAGCTGGAACTTGACGACCACGTTGCCCTGCGCGTCGGTGGTGAAGTCCTTGCGCACGACCTCGTTGTCGTCGACGGTGACCACCGCGGTGACCTTCTTGCCCGCGAACGGCTCGCCGGTGCCGCGCGACACCGAGAACGCCGCCGAGACCTGGTCGCCGGGGCTGTACGCCTTGCGCAGCAGCTCGAGCGTCTTCTTCAGGCGCGGCGCGTCGTAGCTGGCCACGATCAGCTTGCGGCGCTCGACGGTGCCGTCGTCGCCGGCGATCTGCAGCACGTACTCGCCGCCCTGCGCGTCGCCGGGCAGCTCGAAGTCGTTGGCGCCCACGCCATCGACCAGCATGACGCGCTTCTGCGCGACCACCGCGCCCTTGGGCGACTGCAGCTGCACGGTCAGGCCGACGCCGGGCATGGCGATGAGGTTGCTGGTGTTGCGCATGTGGGCGCGGAACCAGATGACCTCACCCGGCTGGTAGAGCGGCTTGTCGAGCTGCACGTAGGTGCGCCGCGTCGGGTAGGTGTTGAACCAGCGCTCGATGGCGGCGTCGGTCTGCTTCTGGTTCTCGGTGGTGGCGGTGGGCTTCTGCGGCCGGGCCGCGGCGAGTTGCTTCTGTTGCGTGCTGGGAGCGGGTCCCGGCGACCCGGCCCCGACGGTGCCGGTGGGCATCTGCGCACCACCGTTCACGCAGGCTTGTCCAAAGAAGGCCGCAGCGAGTGCGGTGGCAGCTACTTTCATCCGTTGCGACATGGCATCCCTCCAGCAGGTAGCAGGACAAACGCGCGCCTCGGCTGGAAGATCTAAGGAAGGCGGGCCGTACCCCTAGCCTACATGTCGATCCAGAAGCCGAGTAGATCGGATAAGATACACGTGTGACGCGCGACGGGGACGCGGCTACCCGGCTGGCGGACGCCGAAGCGGCGCTCGCGGCCGGCAATCCGGAAGACGCGCTCGCCCACCTGGGCGGGATCGCCGACACGAGCGTCGGCGACGCGCTGCTGCCGCGCTGGCTGGACACGCTGGCGCGTGCCAACCGATTCCTGTCGCGCTTCCGCGACACCGTGGCCTGGATCGAGCAGCGGCTCGCCAATGGCCCCTCGCCGACCGCGCGCGTGCAGCTCCTGCGCGCCCGGGTGGCCGCGCTGCGCCAGTTCGACCCGCACGCCGCGCTCGAGCTGGTCGACGAGGCGCTCGAGGCCGCGCGCGCCGCGGGCGACATGCCGGCGGTGGCCAACGTGCTCTCGCACGCGTCGTTCTGCGCCTACCGGCGCGGCGACGCGCGCCTGGCCGCGCAGTTCGCCGAGCAGGCGGAGAAGCTGGCCTTCCCTACGCTCGAGGCGCAGATCGACGGGCTGCGCGCGCAGATGTTCGCCGCGACGGCGGCGGGATCGATCGAGCGCTCGCTCGAGCTGTCGACCACGCTGCGCGACCGACAGCTCGGCATCGGCGACCTGGCCGGCGCCGCCAACGAGTGCAATAATCGCGCGGAGAGCTACCTGCGGCTGGGCCGCAGCGCCGACGCCGGCGACAGCGCGCGCGAGGCAGCGGCGCTGGCCAAGAAGGCCGGGCACCACGCGGTCGAGCACTTCGCCGACGTGCTGAGCGCGGTGGCGGCGGCAGAGGCCGGGCAGATCTCGCTCGGCATCGAAGCGCTGCGGCGCGCCGAGTCGGAGCCCGACAACCTGATCTTCACCATCGACACCGCCGCGGCGCTCGCCTTCTGGCTGATCGAGCGGCGCGAGGAAGGCGACGCGGCGGCGGCGGCGGCGGTCTCGGCGCGCGCGCTGGCGCGGGCCGGCGCGTCGGGCGTGTCGCACCTGGTCACCAAGCTGCACGCGACGCGCGCGCGCTCGCTCGCGCTGCTGGGCCTCACGATCGAGGCGCGCGCCGAGCTGGCCAGCGCGCGGCAGTACGCGAACGTCGCCGATGCCGAGTCCGAGCTGCAGCTGGCGCTGACCATGGCCGAGGTCCTGCCCGCGGGCGAGCCGATGCGCGAGGTCGCGGTGCGCGCCGCGCGCACGCGGTTGCTGCTGGCCGCAGCGCGGCGCGAGGACCCGCGCCGCTACTGCACCGGCGTGAGGCTGCACCGCCGTTTGCTCGAGCTCTCGGGCGGCGTGCCCGCCGACCTCCCGGACGCGACGGGTCGATGACGCCGATGACGAGGCCATGATCGATGAAGGCGCCCGGTTGGATGAGCCCATGAGCCCCGCGCTCCTCAACGACGCGCTGCCCGCGCTGGTCGCCGCCGAGCAGGCGCTCGCGAGCGGGGACGCCGCGCAGGCGCGCACGCGCCTCGCCGAGATCGACGGTGGCGCGCTCCCCGACACGCTGGTGCGCCGCTTCGTCGACGTGCTGGTCAGCGCGAACCGGCTCGAGGGTCAGCACATGGCGTCGCTGACCTGGATCGAGCAGCGCCTGGACGAGCCGCACTCGGCGGATGCCCACGCGGTGCTGCTGCGTTCGCGCATCGAGTGCCTGCGCTCGATCGACACGCGGCGCGCGCTGGATCTCGCCGACGAGGCGCTGGTCGCTGCCGAGGCGGTCGGCGACGAGCTTTCGTACGCGGTCGTGCTGGCGCACGCGGCCTTCGCGGCCTACCGGCGCGGCGACGTCAGGGAGGCGGCCCGGCTGGGCGCGCTGGCCACGGCGCGATCGTTCCGCGAGTCGGGCGCGGCGGTGATGGCGCTGCGCGCGCGCATGTTCGCCGCGACCGCGGCCGGCCAGTACGAGCAGTCGCT
>JBKJOI010000065.1:0-15133 GCA_046595695.1 Haliangiales bacterium
CTTGAAGAGCGCGTAACTCTGGAACACCATGCCCACGCCGCGCTGCTGCACCGGGGTGTGGGTCACCTCCTGGCTGCCGAAGAACACCGCGCCGTCGTCGGCCTGCTCGAGCCCGGCGATGATGCGCAGCACCGTGGATTTTCCCGAGCCCGATGGCCCCAGCAGCGTGGTGATGCAGCCGTCGGGCGCCGTGAACGAGACGTCAGCCACGGCGGGTGTGCCGGCGCTGGTGAATCGCTTGGTGAGGGCGCGGACCTGGAGCGTCACGCCGGTAACCTCTCGCGCCTGGGCGCGAGCCGCAAGCGCGACGGGATCACCGGGGATCTCGCGTGCGCTGAGAACGCCTAATTCGCTGGAACGAACCACGTGTTCACTATAACAGAGCCGGCCCGGACGCCTACCGCGTTCGTGCTATGAACCCGGCACAAACATGGTCGATCTCACGGAGCGAAAAGTGACCACGGGCGAGCTCGCCGGGCGCGTCGCGGTGGTGACCGGGGGCGGGCGCGGCATCGGCGCCGCGATCGCCGAGGCGCTGGGCACCTCGGGGGCGGCGATCGCGATCGCCGGGCGCAGCCAGGGCGCGCTGGTCGAGACGCTCGAGAGGCTACGCCAGAAGGGCGTGCGCGCGTTCTCCTTCACCTGCGACGTCGCCAAGCCGGACGACGTCGCACGCCTCGCCGACAGCGTGCACCGTGACCTGGGCGCCGTGCACATCGTCGTCAACAACGCCGGCATCGCGCCCTCGGCCAAGCTCTCCGAGACCGACGAGGCGCTGTGGGCCGAGACGCTCGCGGTCAACCTGTCGGGGCCCTACCGGGTCACGCGCACCTTCCTGCCCGACGTGATCGCCGCGGGCGCGCGCGGGCGCGTGCTCAACATCGCCTCGGTGGCCGCCAAGATCGGCTTCGCGTACACCAGCGCGTACTGCGCGTCCAAGCACGGCCTGCTCGGTTTCACGCGCGCGCTCGCGCTCGAGCTGGCCTCGCGAGGTCCGACCGTGAACTGCGTCTGTCCGGGCTGGGTCGACACCGACATGGTCGGGCGCGCGGTCGCCAACATCTCGGTCAAGACCGGGCGCGACTCGGGTGACGCGCGCCGCTCGCTCGAGAACATGAGCCCGCAGCGCCGGCTGATGACCGCGACCGAGGTCGCCGCGGTGACCCGCTTCCTGGCCACCGACGCCGCGTCGGGCGTCACCGGGCAGGCGTGGAACGTCGACGGCGGCGAGGTCATGTACTGATGAGCGGCGTACCCGTGCAGCCCGAGGGCTGGGCCAAGCCGCGCGGCTACTCGAACGGCATGCGCGCGCGCGGCGAGCTGCTCGCGATCGCGGGCCAGATCGCCTGGGACGCGCAGGCGCGCCTGGTCGGCGAGGGCGACTTCGTGCGCCAGTTCGAGCAGGCGCTCGGCAACGTGGTCGCGATCGTCGAGGCGGCGGGCGGCAGCGCCCAGGACCTGATCTCGCTCACCATCTATGTGACCGATCGCGCCGAGTACGCGGCCCGGCTCCCCGAGGTCGGCGCCGCGTACCGCAAGCTGCTCGGCAAGCACTTCCCGGCGATGGCGCTGGTGCAGGTGGCCGGCCTGCTCGAAGTGAACGCCAAGGTCGAGATCCAGGGCCTCGCCGCCCTCTAGAGGAGAACCATGGCCATCGCGACCCGTTCGTTCCGCTTCGAGCTCGCGCCCTCGGGCGTGGCCACGATCACGCTGGATCGCCCGGAGGTGCTGAACGCGCTCACCTTCGAGGTCTACCGCGAGCTGACCGAGCTGTTCGCCCAGCTGCGCCGCGAGGACGCGGTGCGTGCAGTCGTGATCACCGGCTCGGGCCGCGCCTTCTGCTCGGGCGGCGACGTGAACGACATCATCGGCGAGCTCCTGAAGTACGACGGGCCGCAGCTGCTCGCGTTCACCCGCATGACCGGCGAGCTCATCGCCAACATCCGCAAGCTGCGCAAGCCGGTGATCGCCGCGGTGAACGGCACCGCCGCGGGCGCGGGCGCGGTGATCGCGCTCGCCTGCGACCTGCGCGTGATGTCGTCGACGTCCAAGCTGGCCTTCCTGTTCGTGCGCGTCGGGCTCGCGGGCGCCGACATGGGCGCGGCGTACCTCTTGCCGCGCATCGTCGGGCTGGGCCGCGCGACCGAGATCCTCATGCTCGGCGATCCCGTGCCCGCGGCGACCTGCGAGAAGATCGGCCTGGCCAACCGGGTCGTCGAGCCCAACGAAGTGCTGCCCGAGGCGCTCGTGCTGGCCGAGCGTCTGGCGCGCGGGCCCACCTTCGCGCACGGCATGACCAAGGAGCTGCTCAACCAGGAGCTGCACATGTCGCTCGACCAGGCCATCGAGGCCGAGGCGCAGGGCCAGCAGATCTGCATGCAGACGAAGGACTTCCACGAGGCGTTCCACGCCTTCGTCGAGAAGCGCGAGCCCAAGTTCGAGGGCCGTTAGCGTGAGCGTCCAGGACGCCGCGCTGCCGTTCGAGCGGTTCGAGGACGTCCCGACGGTGTGCGCGCGGCTGGCCGCGGCCGGCTTCACCAAGCTGGTCGTGCCAGCGGCGGGCGCGCGCGTCGACGCCGCGGCGGTGTGCGCGGCGCGCGAGGCGCTCGCCTACCGCTCGCCCATGGCCGACTCGGTGCTCGCGGTGCTCGGCCTGGGCAGCCACGCGGTCGCCGCGAGCGGCGACGCCGGGCTGCGTGCGCGCTACCTGGATCCGGTCGCCGCCGGGCAGGTGGCGTGCGGCTTCGCGCTGACCGAGCCCGAGGCCGGCTCCGACGTCGCGGCCATGCAGACCAGCGCGCGCCGGGACGGCGAGCACTACGTCCTGGATGGCCGCAAGACCTTCATCTCGAACGCGCCGATCGCCGGCTGGTTCACCCTGTTCGCGCGCAGCGACGGCGGCCCGGCCGCGTTCGTGGTCGAGGCCTCCGACCCGGGCGTGCGTGTGCTCGACGACGTGCCCATGTCGGTGCACCACCCGATCGGCTCGGTCGAGCTCCGTGGCGCGCGCATCCCGGCGTCGCGCCGGCTCGGCGACGAAGGGCAGGGCATCAAGCTCGCGCTCGCCACCCTCGACGTCTTCCGCGTGACGGTCGCCGCGGCCGCGAATGGCATGGCCGGGCGCGCCCTCGACGAGGCGATCGCGCGGGTCAAGACGCGCCAGCAGTTCGGCAAGCCGCTGGCCGAGTTCCAGCTCACCCAGGCGCGTCCCGCCGACGCCGCGACCGAGCTGTCGGCCGCGCGCGCGCTGGTCCGCCAGGCGTGCGACTCGATCGCCGCCGGCGGACGCGAGGCCAAGACGCACGTGGCGATGGCCAAGCTGTTCGCCACCGAGGCGGCGCAGCGCACCATCGACGGCGCGGTGCAGCTCTTCGGCGGATTGGGCGTGACCCGCGGCGTGGTCGTCGAGGCGCTCTACCGCGAGGTGCGCGCGCTCAGGATCTACGAGGGTACCAGCGAGATCCAGAAGCTCATCATCGCGCGCGAGCTGCTGCGTTAGCGCGAGCTGCTGCGCTAGACTACGCGGGCATGCCGCACTTCGAGAAGCACGTCTTCATCTGCACCAACCTGCGCGACGCCGCGAACCCCAAGGGCTCGTGCGCGGCCAAGGGTTCGGAGCAGGTCCGCGAGGCCTTCAAGAAGGGGATCCACGAGCGCGGGCTCAAGGTCCGCTTCCGCGCCAACGCCGCCGGCTGCCTGGACGCCTGCGAGCACGGCTGCTCGGTGGTCGTCTATCCCGAAGGCGTCTGGTACGGCAAGGTGACGCCCGAGGACGTGCCCGAGATCATCGAGAAGCACCTCGTCGGCGGCGAGCCAGTCGAGCGCCTGAAGCTGCCGTAGGCGGGGAGGGACATCATGAGTGTCGCTTTTGAAAGTGATTCATCATGTGTCCGAACTGCGACAGCGTGCTGCTGAGGCACATGATGAACGGGTTCCGGAAGGACCCCAACCCGGTAGGCGCGGCAGAGCTGCCGCGGTCCGGGTGCTGACCTACAGCCCGCGCGACCAGCCGAGCAGGACGAGCAGGTCGGCGCGCTCGCTGCCGGCGACCGGCGCGACGACGCCGAGATCGAAGGCGCCCGCGCGCCGTGAGGTGAAGCGCAGGCCGCCGCGCACCAGCACGTGGTCCACGCCGTTGTCGTACCAGCCGGTCGCGATCTCGGCGCCGGCGAGGACGGCGAGCCAGTCGGCGAGCACGAGCCCTGCGCCCGCCGCGAACGAGGCCTGCGCGAAGTGGTCGGTGCCGCCGCCTTTGCCCTCGAAGAGCCAGGCGAGCGCGCTCGCGTGCGCGTCGAGCGACAGCCAGCGGCGCGGGCGCAGGCCCAGGTGGAGCGCGAGCTCGGCGCCGCCACGGTCGCCCTCGACGCCCACGCGCGAGCCGGGCGCGATCACGCGCAGCGCCGGGGCGAACGCCACGGGCACACCGAGGAGCCGGAAGCGGCCTGCCCAGAGCACGCCCAGCGCGAATGGGCCGTAGCTGAGCTCGGTGGCCTTGAGCGAGGCGTTCTGTGCGAAGCGCGCGTCGACGAGGAAGGCGTCGGCGGACAGCTCGAGCCCGCCAAGCCAGGCGATTGGCCAGCGCACGCCCAGCTGCGTGGTCGCCGCCAGGGTGCCGTAGAAGTCGGGCGGGTCGATGGTGGCGCCGCCGGCGAGGCGCGCGAAGATCGAGCGCTCGCGGCAGGGCGAGCGCGGCGCGCCCAGGCCGGCCTCGCGCACGCCCAGCTCGACCGGCCCGGTGAAACGGCGGCCGAGCGCGAGCTCGCAAGGCGCGGCGGCGGCGGGCGCGGCCGCGGCCAGCAGCACGCTCAGGATTACAGCCCCGGCGCGGACCATGTGCCGTCTCCGTCGCGGTCGATGAGGAATGGGTTGGTGAACGCGGTCGGCCAGGTGCCCGGCGCGACCACGACGACGTGCCGGCGCGGATCTTCCGACCAGGGATCGGGATCGGGTGGATCGGTCAGTGGCCCCGAGTCCTCGTCGTCCTCGACGTCGCGCTGGTCGATGCTGCCGTCACCGTCGTTGTCGGTGGTGTCGACGATGCCGTCGTCGTCGAGGTCGGCGGCCGCGGGCAAGGGCAGGCCGGCCTCGACGAGCAGCCAGGCGTCGCCGGCGCCGGCTCCGCCGCTCGCGAGCAGCTCGGCGAGCGGGAGCTGCGCGGTGTAGCGCACCAGCCCGCCTTCCCCGAACGGATCCGCGGGCACCATCTGCACCGCGTCGGTGCGCACGACCGCGCCGTTCACGACGAAGCGGACCTCGGCGACCGGGATCCACGGCGCCGCGCGCACCTCGACGTCGAGCGTGGCACCCGGCGCGGGCGCGACCGGCATGGTGCCGAAGGACTGGCCACCGATGCGCGCGTCGATCACGATGCCGTAGCCGCCGAGCATGTGCCCGGCGCGGATGTCGGCGTCGAGCACCGAGGCGTCGAAGCCGATCACCGTCGCCGCCGTGGCCACCAGGTTGCGCGGCCAGCCGATCTGCGAGTCGGAGAGCCCGTGCGAGTCGCTGTTGGCCGCGCCCACGACCACGCGGCCCTGATCGAGCAGCGCCCACCAGATCTGCCGGTACTGCAGGAACTTGGTGATCGAGTCGCCGTTCAGCACCTCGAGCACGTCGAAGTCCAGGTTGCCGTGGCCGCCGCCGGGCGCGCGCGCGAGCACGCCCTGGGCGGTGCCGTCGTCGACGAGCGGGATGGGCAGGCGCGGATCGAAGCCGACCGCGCGCAGGTAGCCGAGGTCGCGGCCGAAGAGCGGCTCGTCCCACGGGTGGTTGAGCATCATGAGGCCGTCTGCGGGCATGACCGTCTGCATGAGATCGAAGAGCTGGCCGGGCTCGAGCAGCTCGTCCCAGGGCGCCCCGCCGCGCGGCGCGCTCGCGTCGTACTCGACCGGCCAGAAGTTGAAGTGACCGATCACGCGCGGGAAGTCGTCGCCCGGGATCTTCATGAACGGGATGAGCCCGGTGGTCTCGAGGCCGGCGATGACGGCGACGCGGTCACCCACGCCCAGGCGATCGATCGCCGCGGCGTAGTCGTTGACGTTGTCGTGATCGGTCGACGCGATCGCGTCGACGCCCGCGGTCACGAACGAGAACACCCGGTCGTCGTCGGGGATCGCCGAGTCGAAGCTGGCGCGGCCGTGCACGTGCAGGTCGGTGGACAAAAGCCCGGGGGCGAGCTGCGCGCGCAGATCGGTGAGCACGAACGCGAGGTCGTGGTCGACGCCCGCCACGAGCGTGATCTCGGCGCGCGCCAGCGTCGCGAACGGCCCGGCGCTGGCGTAGACGAAGTAGTGCCCGGCGGGCACGAGCAGGTCGGCGGCGCCGTGCACGAGCGCGCGGTTGCACGCCGGCGAGGCGCCGTGCGGCGAGCCCAGCCAGGGCGCGCACGCCTCGAAGCGGCCCAGTTGCGTGCCCACGGTGGCGTCGCGCGTGGCCTGATCGAACGGGACGAGCACGACCGCTGCGTCGCGCCCGCCGACGTCGACGTGCAGCCGCGCCGGCGCCGGCACCTGGATCGGCGGCACGGTGGCGCCGTTCGCCGCGGCGACCGTCTCCGACGCAACCGGCCGGCCGAACTGCCAGGCAACCACGCGCACCAGCCCGCCCTCGGGCACGGTCAGCGCGTAGCTGCCATCGGCCGCGGCGAGCGTCTGGCTCCAGGGCAGGGATGCCTCGGGGCCGGTGACCTCCTCGGCGATCAGATCGACGCGCCCGCCGGGCGCGCTGCCCTCGGTCACCACGCTGCCGGTCACGGTCGCATCGATCACGTCGCGGCCGAGCATCCGCCGCACCTCCTGCGCGATGCTCGCCGCGGCCTGCACGCTGCGTCCGTCGCCGGCGATGAGGAAGCGCTCGTACACCACCCGCTCGCCCGGGCGCACGATCTGGCGCGGCTCGCCGATGGCGGTGACCTCGTCGTCGTTCACGCCCTCGAGGCGATCTTGGCTGCACGAGACCCAGGCGAGCCCGGTGTCGGTGGCCACGAACGGCGCGCGGCCCCAGCTCGAGTCGAGGTCGACGAGGTCGAGCTTGGGCTGCACGAAGCCCTGCTCGGGCAGCGGCGTGAACGGCAGCGGCTCGCGCCCGCCCCAGTAGGCGACGTCGGCGAGGAAGAAGGTCAGCGGATCGCGGCCGCCGTTGTGCAGCTCGGTGCGCACGCGCAGGCCGGGCTCGCACGGGCGCAGCTCGTAGCGCGTGACCACCTTCACGTCGGGACGACCGTCGAGCGCGCCACGCACGATCACGGCCTGGCCGCCCGCGGGCGTGGCCACGGTCTCGATCGTGTCGTAGCGCAGCGCGTCGTCGGGGAGGATGCCGGCGACCTGGTAGATCTGGTTGAGCTCGTCGGCCTGGCCGACGGCGGCGAAGTCGAGCAGGTTGCCGCCCGAGGGCGCGAGCAGGTGCGGCGAGCCGAGTGCGTCGATCACCGCGACGACGCGATCGTTCTCGAGCACGACGTCGTCGCCCACGCCCTGCGCGTGCGGCCCGGCGATGCCCTGGCCGCGTGCGGCCACGGTGCCGACCTGGACGAAGCCCGTGCCGGTGCAGGTGAAGGCGACCGGCGCGCACGGGGTGACCGTGCGGCAGTCGCCACCCAGACAGTCGTCGCGACCTCCGCAGGCGGCCAGGAGGGCGGCGGAAGCGAGGGTCAGCAGCAAGACCGGGAAGCGGACGGTCGTCGGCACGTGGAC
The DNA here is from genome assembly GCA_046595695.1 of Haliangiales bacterium. Taxonomy (GTDB): domain Bacteria; phylum Myxococcota_A; class Polyangia; order Haliangiales; family SHYZ01; genus JBKJOI01. Next base: position 7,692 of record JBKJOI010000065.1, read on the forward strand.
CTCGACCGTATCGCGAGACGTGACACTTGCGGAGCGGAGTCTCCAGGCAGCTTGCGGAAAGGTTGGGCTAACTGCGCGAAAGTGCTCGTGGCATGGGGCTTGCGATGGCATCCGTCGCCAACCCAACGGAGGCACGTCCCCATGCAACGAACACTCTCGCTCACGCTCGGCTCGCTCATGTTCTTCGCACTGCCCGGCCTCGGCTGCAGCGGCTCCGTTGTAGGCACAGGCGAGGGCGCCCCCGCCTCGGCGAGCGCCGCGACCCAGCTCGAGCCCATCGACACCGACGGCGACGGTGTCCCCGACGCGCTCGACGTCGACGGCGACGGCGTGCCCGACGTGGGCATCGGCGCGCCCTGCCTGGACCCGCTCATCGACGAGGACGCCGACGGCGTGCCCGACGGGCTCGACATCGACTGTGACGGCCTCGCCGACATCACCTGGTGCTCGCTGCCGCTCATCGACGACGACGGCGACGGCGTGCCCGATGGCGTGGACCTGGACTGCGACGGGGTCGCCGACCTGGATCTCGGTAACCTGCCGACGCCGCCGACGCCGCCGACGCCGCCGACGCCGCCCACGCCGCCCACGCCCCCCGCGTGCACCCCCGAGGAGCTCGACGAGGACGGCGACGGCGAGAACGACTCCCTCGACCTCGACTGCGACGGGGTCGGCGACATCGACCTCGACGACCTCGACGAGCCGGACGACGACGACGACTGCGTCCCCGAGCCCATCGACGAGGACGGCGACGGCATGTGCGACGGGATCGACCTCGACTGCGACGGCGCCGCGGACTTCTCGTTCTAGGCAAGCGTGACCGGCCGCCGCCGGGGCCGGCTGCTATCATGGCCCTTGTAGATGGCCGCGAGGCGCAAGGACACCGCACCAGCAGCCGACCCGCACGCCGCGGCGGAGACCGACTTGCTCGACCTCTCCGATGCCCATGCCCAGCACCTGCCCACCGAGTCGGTGCCCTCGCCGACGCGCGAGCACGCGCTGGTGCGCCGCTTCACCCTGCGGGTGGTCGGCGGGCCCGACCTGGGCGCGCTGTGCACGTCGACCGGCGAGCGGGTCGCCATCGGGACCCACCGCGGCGCGGATCTGCGCCTCTCGGATCGCACGGTGTCGCGCTTCCACTGCGAGCTCACCGTCACCGAGGGGCGCGTGATCTTGCGCGACCTGGAGAGCCGAAACGGCACCCGCGTCGACGGCGTAGAGGTGCAGGTGGCGCCGCTGCGCGCCGGGGCGGTGCTGACCGTGGGTGACGCGCGCATCCGCTTCGAGGCGGGCGACGACCACGTGCGCATCCCGCTGTCGGAGCGCGCGTACTTCGGCGGCGCCGTGGGCCGCTCGCTGCGCATGCGCGGGGTGTTCGCCACGCTCGAGCAGGCCGCGCCCTCCGAGGCGACCATCCTCCTGTGGGGCGAGACCGGCACCGGCAAGGACGTGCTCGCCGAGTCGGTGCATGCGCACAGCGCGCGCGCCAAGGGACCGTTCGTGGTCGTCGACTGCGGCGCCATGCCGCCCGGGCTGCTCGAGACCGAGCTCTTCGGCCACGAGAAGGGCGCCTTCACCGGCGCCGATCGCCGGCGCACCGGCGCCTTCGAGGCGGCCTCGGGCGGCACCCTGTTCCTCGACGAGATCGGCGAGCTCGATCTGGAGCTGCAGCCCAAGCTACTCGGCGTGCTCGAGCGGCGCGAGGTCCAGCGTGTCGGCGGCACCGAGCGCGTCGCCGTCGACGTGCGCATCGTCGCGGCGACCAGCCGGCACCTGCGCCAGGAGGTCAGCGCGCGCCGCTTCCGCTCCGATCTCTACTACCGGCTCGCCGTGGTGCAGGTGGCGCTGCCGTCCCTGCGCGAGCGGCGCGAGGACCTGCCGCTGCTGGCCGAGCGCCTGCTCACGGCGCTGTGCGGCGGCGAGGAGGCCGGCCGCGCCGCGTGGGCGCGCCTGGGCACGCCGTCGTTCGTGGCCACGCTGACGCGGCACGAGTGGCCGGGCAACGTGCGCGAGCTGCGCAACTACCTCGAGCGCTGCCTGACCCAGGGCGCCCCCGGCGAGGGCGCGCCCGGCCCCGGCGACACCGGCGAGGCGCCCGGGCCCGGCGGCGCGCTGCCCACGGTCGACATCTCACGGCCGATCCGCGAGGGCCGCGAGCGCGCGGTCGCGTGGTTCGAGCGGCGCTACCTCGAGGAGCTGCTGCGCCAGCACGCCGGCAACGTCACCGCCGCCGCGCGCACCGCGGGCGTGAACCGCATGCAGCTCTACCGCCTGCTGTGGCGCGCGGGGCTGCGTTGAGTCGCGGCAAGCAGCCCCTGCTCAGGGCCGCCGCCGAGCCCGTGCGCGGCAAGTACGTGCCGCTCGCGCGCCTGGCCACCGGCGGCATGGCGGAGATCCTACTGGCGCGGCTCGAGGGCGCGCACGGCTTCGAAAAGCTGGTGGTGCTCAAGCGTCTCTTGCCGCACCTCGCCGAGGAGCAGCAGCACGTCGCCATGTTCCTCGACGAGGCGCGCACGGTCGCGCGCATCTCGCACCCCAACGTGTGCCAGGTGCACGAGCTGGGCGAGCAGCACGGCCGCTACACGATCGTGATGGAGTACCTGGAGGGCGTGACGCTCGCGCGCGTCGGCCAGGTGCTGCCGGACGTGCGCGGCGTGTTCGAGCTGCGCCTCATCGCCGAGCTGTTCCGCCAGGCCTGCGACGGGCTGCACCACGCCCACGAGCTGCGGGCGCTGGACGGCACGCTGGTCGGCCTGGTGCACCGCGACGTCTCGCCGCAGAACCTGCTGGTCACGCTCGACGGCGCCGCCAAGATCCTCGACTTCGGCATCGCCAAGTCGAGCTGGTCGACGACGCGCACGCGCGCCGGCGTGATCCTGGGCAAGACCGCGTACATGTCACCCGAGCAGGTGCGCGGCGAGCCGCTCGACCGACGCAGCGACCTGTTCTCGCTCGGCGTCGTGCTGCACGAGCTCTTGACCGGGCTGTCGCTGTTCCGGCGCGACAACGACTTCCTGACCTACAAGGCGATCACCGAGCAGCCGATCGAGGACGTCCGCGCTCTGCAGCCGGCGATCCCGCGCGCGCTCGCCGAGATCGTGCACCGGACGCTCTCGCGAGCGCGCGAGGATCGGCCGGCGAGCGCGCGCGAGCTGGGCGAGCGCATCGCCGCGGCGGTTACGCCGATCGGCGGCCCGCTGCCGGGCTCGGCGGTGGCCGAGTGGATGGCGGCGCGCTTCGGCGGCGAGCTGCGCGAGCGGCGCGCGCGCGTCACCCAGGCCATGGAGCGGCAGGCGCAGCACCGCGCCGAGGATCAAGACGACGACACCCAGGTCAACGCGCTGCCCACGGTGTTGACCGAGGTCGAGATCGTGCCGCCGCGGCTGGCCGACGTGGGCGAGAGCGGCGTGACCCGCGACAGCGCCGTGCTCGACACCGTGGCCGGGCGCGTGAGCGCGCAGGTCTCGGCCGACACCGGCGAGCGCACCCGGCCGCGTGCGGACACGAGCGGCGCGTCCGCGTCGGCGTCCGCGCCCGCGTCCGCATCCGCATCCGCGTGGCCGCCCGCGCGGCTGCGCCGCGTGATCGGGATCGTGGTCAGCGTGGCGAGTGTCGTGCTCGTGGTGGTGGTGATCCTGCGCGGCGCGGTCGGACCGTCGGCGAACGCCGCGGACGGCATCGGCGCCGGCGCCGGGGCGCGCGCGTCCTCTGCGGATGCGGCGGTGCCGGCGGTCGAGCGCCCCGGGCCGGGCGGCGAGCGCGACGATGCCGCGCCCGTGGTCGTCCTCGTGGCCGATGCTGGCCCGCCCGGAGCGCCGGCGCCCCCCGCGTCGCCGCCGCGTCCGGCGCGCCCGCCGCGCGAGCGCGGCCCCGGCTGGATCACCATCGATTCGCGCCCTTACGCGACGATCTACATCGACGGCAAGAAGGTCGGTCTGACGCCGGTCCTGCGCCACGCGCTGTCCGCCGGTGCGCACCAGATCCGCGCCGTCACCCCCGAGGGTCGCCAGCAGCGGTTCCGGGTCGTCATCGAGCCCGGCCGCGAGGCGCCGCGGCGGCGACTGGTCTGGTAGCATGAAGACCGTGTTTCCTCAGCGCGCACGCTTGCTCTTCCTGGCGACGGCGACGGCGACGGCGGTGGCGCTGCTGCTGGCCGCCCTGGCGGCTCCCGCGGGCGCCCAGGATCGCAGCGCCGATCTGGACGCCGCCGAGCGCGCCCTCGAGGAGCTGCGCTACGAGCAGGCGCTGCCGCTGCTCGACCGCGCGTGGCAGTCGGGCCAGAACGGCCCCAAGGCGCTCGCCCGGCTGTTCCGCCTGCAGGGCGAGGTCGCGGCCACGCTCGGCGACGAGGCCGGCGCACGGCGCGCGTTCGCCCGCTGGCTGTCGCTCGTGCCCGACGCCCGCCTGCCCGAGGGCACCTCGCCCAAGATCGTCGCGTCCTTCGACGCCGCGCGCGCGCAGCTGGGCGCGGCCCGGCTGCACGTGGACGTCCAGGTCACCGCCGACGGCGCGGCGGTCGCGATGATCGTCGCCACCGACCCGCTCGCGCTGGTCGCGGGCGCGCGCGCGAGCTACCGGGGCGAAGGCGGGGTCCAGGGCACGGTCAGCGGCAAGGGCGGCGCGCGCGTGAACCTGCCGCTGCCGACCGCGGGCCTGTACGAGGTCGTCGTCGCCGCCGTCGACAGCTACGGCAACCACCTGGTCGAGCAGTCGATCACCGTGGGCGAAGGCGACCCGCCGCCGAGCGACGACGATCCCGTGGCTGCGCCGCGCGCGCCGCCGCGGCCCGATGACTCCGGCGTCGAGGCCGCCCGCCCGCGGCCGCCGCGGGAAGCCCGCACGCCGTCGAGGCCGTTCTACGCGAACGCCTGGTTCTGGGGCGCGCTCGGCGCCGGAGCTGGCGTCGCCGGCGCCTACTTCGGCGTGCAGGCGCGTCAGGCGCAGCACGAGCTGTATGCGCTGAACGCGTCGAGCGAGCAGCACCCGTTCGCCGAGGCGCGCGCGATCGAGGATCGCCTGCGCTCGGACGCGCTCGCCGCCGACGTGAGCTTTGCTGTCGCCGGCGCGTGCGTGGTCGTCGCCGTCGTCCTCTGGCTGCGCCCGGCGCCGCGCAGGCCCGGCGTGAGCGCGCGCGTGGGCGCCGGCCCGGGTAGCGCGCAGGTCACGCTGGGGTGGCAGTGGTGAGCGCGCGGCGCGGGATCGCGCTTGCGGCGCTCGCGGCGCTCGCAGCCGCCGCGCTGGTGGTCGCGTGCGTCGCGCGCGTCGACTACGCGGACACCTCCTACCAGTGCCCCGACGGCGTCACCTGTCCACCCGGCTTCGTTTGCATCGATCTCGTGTGCCAGGATCCAGCCGGCGGCGACGACGTGGACGGCGCCCTCGGCGACGACGACGCGAGCCGCCCCGACGCGCCCGCCACGCCCGACGCCGCAGGTGCGGACGCCGCGGGGCCGGGCGGCCCAACCGTCGACGTGCCCGGCGGCACCTTCGTCATGGGCTGTCTTCTCATCACTGACCCGGCCTGCTCGCTCGATGCGCGCCCCGAGCGCAATGTGCTGCTCGGCGGCTACGCGATCGACGTCCACGAGGTCACCCAGGTCGAATACCTGGCCTGCGTGATGGCGTCGGCCTGCGACACACCGAACGACAACTTCTCCCCGCAGACGTTGCCGCTGTTCCCGGTGACCGACGTGAGCCATCTCGACGCCACCGCGTACTGCGCGTTTGTCGGAAAGCGCCTGCCCACCGAGGCCGAGTGGGAGAAGGCCGCGCGCGGCACCGACGGGCGCACCTATCCCTGGGGCGAGGCGACGCCGACCTGCGCGCTCGCGAACTTCAACGGCTGCACCAGCGGCGACAACACGGTCGCGGTCGGCAGCCATACGGGCGACGCGAGCCCGTTCGGCGCGACCGAGATGGCCGGCAACGTGGCCGAGTGGGTCGCCGACTTCTACGACTCGGACTATTACGACGTGCAGCCCGCCACGAACCCGCCCGGCCCGACCAGCGGCAGCGACCGTGTCGTCCGCGGCGGAGGCTCGCTAACCTCGAGCGACAACCTCGCCACCTTCGTGCGCGAGCACGAGGACCCCGCCACGACCTCGAGCAGGATCGGCTTCCGTTGCGCCCGCTGAGGTAGCCGCGCCCCGGCCCGCAAGAGCTCCCTTACCGGGGGGCAACCGGATGTAGGCCGGCGCAGCTCCTCCGCCTGTTGGCTGGCGAGGGCGGCATGGGCCGTGTCTTTCGCGCGTTCGACATCGAACGACAGGTCGAGGTCGCGGTGAAGGTGCTGCGCGACGAGGTCGACGCCGAGCGCTTCCTGCGCGAGGGAAAGCTGCTCGCGCGCCTCGCTCACGCCAACGTCGTCGGCTACGTGTCGCATGGTCGATCGGACGAGGGCTCACTCTACCTGGTCATGGACTGGGTCGAGGGCGAGACACTGGCGGGGCGGCTCGCCGGCACCGGGCTGGATGTGATCGAGAGCGTGCAGATGGTGCGCGGCATGGCGCGCGGGCTCGCTGCGGCGCACCGCGCCGGTGTGTTGCACCGCGACCTCAAGCCCTCGAACGTGCTGCTCGCGGGCGGCGATCCTGCGGCGGTGCGTCTCATCGACTTCGGCATCGCGCGACGGTTCGACGACGTCTCGATCACCCGCACCGGCACCGCGCTGGGCACCCCCGGCACACATACAGGTCTTCGCGCGTGCGGATGTTGACTCGCCATTGACTGGCTGGTCAGTCACGGCCTACGCTCGGCCCATGTCCTTCCAGCTGTCCGAGCAGGCGAAGATGGTCCAGGACGTGGTCAGGCAGTGGTGCGAGAAGACGCTCGCGCCGCGCCTCCCGGCGCTCGAGGCCGGCGAGGACGTGCCCTGGGACCTGATGCGCGAGTTCGTCAAGACCTTCGGGCTCGACCAGATGTCGGCCGCGGGCATGAAGAAACGCATCGGCCGCCTCCGCGAAGCCGAGGCCACCGCAGCCGCCGCGGCCGCCAGCGGTGCGCCCGCCACCGCCGCTGACGCCGGCGCCAGCGCGCAGGAGGAGTTTGCGGCCTCCACCGGCGGCGATCCGATGATGATGTCGACGGTCATCAAGGAGCTGTCGCGCGTCTCGCCCGGCTTCGCGATGGGCTTCGGCGTCTCGCTCGGGCTCGCCGGCGGCGCGATCCTCGCCAAGGGCACCGCCGATCAGCTCGAGCGCTGGGGCCTGCCGGTCGTGACCATGCAGAAGATCGCCTCCTGGTGTCTCACCGAGCCGGGCGCGGGCTCCGACGCCTTCGGCAGCATGAAGACGACCGCGCGCCCCGACGGGGACACCGGCTACGTGCTGTCGGGCGGCAAGACCTTCATCACCAACGGTCCGGGCGCCGACATCTTCGTCGTCTACGCGCGCATCGACCGCGGCCAGCTGCAGAAGGATCAGTCGGTCGCGACCTTCGTGCTC
>JBKJOI010000075.1:0-2873 GCA_046595695.1 Haliangiales bacterium
CCGCCCGCCGCCCGCGCCGCCGCGCCGCCCGCGCCGCCCGCGCCGCCCGCGCCGCCCGCGCCGCCCGTTGCCATCACCTGCCCATCCCACTAGGCTCGGCGTCGTGGACGTCCTCGAATTCAAGCTGCATCTCATCGACAGCCACGTGCGCGCGCGTGTGGTCGACGCCGAGGGCGAGCGCGCCGTCGACCTGGAAGGTGAGCGGGCCGCACGCGTCTTCGTCGGCGCTGCCTCCCTGCTGGATGCGCTGCGCGTGCATTGCGGCGCGGGCCGCGAGCTCCGCGCGATATCGATCGACGTCGACGCGCAGGTGGCGCGGCTGTCGATCGCGGTCGCTTCCGGCGAGGGCTCGCCGGGTCTACGCCTGGACGGCGCGGCGTTCACGGCCCTCGCAACGCCGATGGCGGCGGCGGCGAACGCCATCGTCTCCGAGCTGCACAAGCGCCGCGTGGCGGTCGAGGGCGAGGTGCTCGACGGGCGGTTCTGGTCGGAGGTGTACCAGTCGCGGCACGACGGCTGGGAGCTGGGTCGCGCGGCGCCGCCGATCGCGCGTGCTCTGGCGGCGCGCGAGCTGCGCGGCGTGCGCACGCTGGTGGTCGGCTGCGGGCGCGGCCACGAGGCCCGGCTGTGCGCGCGCGCCGGCGCCGACGTGGTCGCGATCGACGTCGCGCCCGAGGCGATCGCAGCGGCGCGGGCGCTGGCCGCCGCCGAGAGCCTCACGGTCGATTTTCGCCTGCACGATGTGTTCGTGCCGCTCGTGCCGCTCGACGAGCGCTTCGAGCTGGTCGTGGAGCACTGCTGCTTCTGCGCGATCTCGCCGGCGCGGCGCGACGAGTACGTGGCCGCGGTGGCCAACGCGCTGGCGCCGGGCGGCGTGCTGGTCGGGCTGTTCTGGGCGCACGGCCGCCCGGGTGGACCGCCGTTCACGGTCACGCGCGAGGAGCTGGTCGAGCGGTTCTCGGCGCGCTTCGAGATCGGACCGTTCGAGCTCCCCGACGACTCGATCGCCACGCGCCGGGGCCAGGAGCTCCTGGTCACGATGCGCGCGCGGCCTTCTCCCGACCGTTGAGCTTCTCTACACTCGACCCGGCGTGGCCTCGTCGACCGTAACGGAGGTCAACAAGGGCAGCTCGCGCAAGTCCTCGAAACACCACATGCATCGCATGGCGCGCCGGTTGCAAATGAGCCTGGTCCTACACAGGGAGGACGAAGGTTCATGTCAAAGCGTTGGATGTCGATGGCGTCGTCGGTGGCGGTTGCAGCTCTTGGCCTAGTCGCCGTGGCTGTATCGGGCGGGATGCCCGGGTGCAAGAAGAGCAGCGCGCCGGAGGCGGGCACCAAGGCGGTGACCGCCAGCGCGGTCGGCCAGACGCCGGCCGATAACGCGGACGATCTGCTGTCCACGAAGCTCGGTTTCTACATCGACTGCGTCAACACGGTCGACTCGGAAGTGATCAAGAGCCGCGACAGCTACCTCAAGTACCTCACCGAGGCGCGGCAGGTGAATCCCAAGCAGACGCCGGTCGTGAGCACCATCGGCACCCACGTGACCGACAAGTGCTTCAAGGGCTTGGAGGACGCCGCGAAGCTCACCCCCAAGGTCGCCGATGTCGAGGAGAGCGGGGCGGGCTACAAGGCGGCGCTCGACGCGCTGATGCCGATGCTCGTCGAGGGTGCGCACTACTACCAGCAGAACGACTACAAGGACGATGCCTTCGCCAAGGGCAACGCGCTGAACGAGAAGCTCATCCCCGCCTACCAGGCCTTCTTCACCGCGCGGACCAAGCTCCACGACTCGATCGACAAGTACAACAAGCAGATCCTCGCGCGGAGCCTGGCGCGCATCGAGAAGGAGGAGGGCAAGTCGCTCCGCTACTACTCCCGGCGCATCATGAACGACGGCAGCACCCTCCTCGATCAGACGCTGGATCCGGCGACCGACCCGGTCGCGCTCAGCGCCTCGATCGAGGCCTACAAGACCGTCTACGCCGAGATGATGGACCTCGCGGCCAAGAGCCCCGACAAGGTCGACCTCATCAAGAACTGGAGCGGGTTCACCAACTACGGGAACCTGGTGCTGCTCCAGTTCAAGGAGGTCCAGCGCGCGATCAAGGATCAGCAGGCAGCGGACAAGACCAGGCCCTTCGTGATCCCGAAGTCGACCCGCGAGCTGCTGCTCAACTACTACAACGAGATGGTGGAAGACTCGAACGAGCTCGAGTTCAAGTCCAAGGACGCGTAGCGCCGCCCGAGCCCTTCAGCGCGCCGCGCTCTTCCCGCACGACTCCCACAGCACGATGCAGTACGGCCGCGGCACGAAGGGCGTGAGCACGCGCCGGCACGCGACCTCGGCACCGGCGCGGTCACCCGCCGCGCGCAGCACCCGGGCCAGCGCCGCGGCGGGCAGGCAGTCGAGCTCGCCGTTGCCGCTCGAGGCCAGCGCCGCCTCGAACTCCTCCGCCGCGTCGGCGAAGCGTCCCTCCAGCTCGCTCTTCAAGCCCCACGCCAGGTGCGCGAGCAGCGCCTCGCCCGAGGATGCGGCCAGCTTGCCCAGCGCCTCGGCGTCGGCGCGCGCGTGCGCCTCCATGACGTCGACGGCGCGCGCGAGCAACTGGAACCGGTAGCGGCGGGCGATCTTCTCCGGCGCGGCGCCGCCCAGCCAGCGCGTGCGCGCGTCGGTGCGTCCGGCCAGCAGCTCGAGCAACGTGATGCCGTAGCCGAGTGCGTGCGTGCTCGCCGAGGGCCACGGGCCGGTGCCCAGCTTGCGCTGGATGCGTTCGGCCCAGCGGACCGCGCCCGCCTGGTCGCCGCGCCACAAGGACAGCGCGTATGCGACGGTCTCGGGCATCACCGATGAGGGCAGGTCGCTGGCC
>JBKJOI010000128.1:0-5723 GCA_046595695.1 Haliangiales bacterium
GGTGCGGCGCGGCGCGACCTGGCCCGCCCTGTACGCGAGCGGCGCCGCCGTCACCGCGGCGCTCGCGGCGCTCGCGGTCAGCGCGGGCCTGGCCGCGCGCCTGGCGCTGCGCCGGCAGCGCGCCCCGGTGGGCGGCTCGACCAGCATCACCGGCGACGGCGTCCTGCTGCTGCTCGCGGTGCTCGCGCCCGCCGCCGCGCTCGCCCTCGGCGCCGGCGGCCCGCCGCTGGTGATCCTCTCGGCGCTGGCCTGGCTGCTGGTGCTCGCGGCCTCGGCGCTGCGCACGCTCGACCTGGTCGCGCACCATGGGCTCCGGCGCGCCGGTCACGTGCTGCTCGGCCTCGAGGCGCCGGCCGTACCCGGCCGGACGCCGTCCCACGCGACCTTCATCGGCGACGGCGCGCCCGCGCCCACGCTGGTGCACGAGGCGCGCCTGCTCGGCCAGGCCACCGCGCAGCTCGCCGATCGCGTCACCCAGCTGCGCCTCACCCAGAAGCTCGCCGTCGAGCGCGCGCTCGAGTCGGATCGCCTGCGCACCCAGTTCCTCGCCAACACCAGCCACGAGCTGCGCACACCGCTGCACGCGATCCTCGGCTTCACCGACCTGCTCCTGCGCGGCGTCGACGGGCCGCTCGAGCCCGCGCAGCACGCCTCGCTCGAACGGGTGCGCGAGAGCGGCGCGATCCTCCTGCGCATCGTGCAGGAGGTCCTCGATCTCGCGCGCATGGACGCCGGCCGGCTCGACCTCGTCCGCATGCCCGGCATCGTGAGCGAGCTCATCGAGCAGTCGGTCGAGGAGCTGCGCACGCGCTTCCCCGGGCTCACGTTCGAGGTCTCGACGCGCCTCGAGCGCGGCTTGCCGACCTTGCAGCTCGATCCCTACCGGATCGTCCAGGCGCTGACCTACCTGCTCGCTTACGCGGTCGAGGCGGTCACGTTCGGCAGCCAGCGCCGTCGCGTCCGGCTGCTGCTGTCGGCGCGGCGCATGGGCGGCGACGGCGGCGCCGCCGTCGAGCTGTCGCTCCAGGCTCCCGACGCCAGCCTGGTCGGCGACGAGCCAGCCCGCGTCTTCGACGGCTTCCGCCTGCTCGCCGGCCGCTCCGGCCTGGGCCTCGGCCCGCACCTGGCGCGCCGCTTCGTCGAGCTGCACGGCGGCGAGGTCACCCTCGCACCCGGCGGCCAGGGCGTCCGCTTCAACGTGACGTTGCCGGCGCCGGCGCGCAGCACCGGTACCACGGCCCCACCACCCCTCGCGCCCGCGCCGTCTGCCACGTCGCGCGGCGTGCTACCATAGATCGCGATGACCCCTGCCGCCCTGCCCTCCCGGGGCACTCCCACGAAGGGCGATGCTCAAGACCTCGCCGGGGTGGCCACGACGTTGCGCGCCATCGAGGCCGAGGTCTCGAAGGCCGTCCACGGCAAGCCCGAGGCCATCCGGCTGGCGCTGACCACGCTGCTCGCGCGCGGACACCTGCTCATCGAGGACGTCCCCGGCGTCGGCAAGACCACGCTGGCGCGTGCCCTCGCGCGCGCGCTCGGCGGCACCTTCCGGCGCGTCCAGTTCACCAGCGACCTCTTGCCCTCCGACATCGTGGGCGTGTCGATCTACGATCAGAAGAGCGGTCACTTCGAGTTCCGCGCCGGGCCGATCTTTGCCCACATCGTGCTGGCCGACGAGATCAACCGGACCACGCCGCGGACGCAGTCGTCCTTGCTCGAGGCCATGGCCGAGGGCCACGTCTCGGTCGACGGCAAGACGCACGTGCTCGAGCGGCCGTTCCTGGTGATCGCGACGCAGAACCCGCAGGAACACTTCGGCACCTACCCGCTGCCCGAGTCGCAGATGGACCGCTTCCTCATGCGCGTGCGCCTGGGCTACCCCGACCGCGAGGCCGAGAAGCGCCTCCTGCAGACGCGCGGCGGCGGCGACCCGGTCGAGGCGCTCGAGCCGGTCGTGGATCCGGAGACGGTGCGCGGGCTGCAGGAGCGCGTCGACGGCATCCGCGTCGATCCCGAGCTCGCAGAGTATGCGCTGCAGGTCGTCGAGGAGACGCGGCGCTCGCCGCTGTGCTCGCTGGGCGTCTCGACGCGCGGCGCGATCGCCTGGTACCGCGCCGCGCAAGCGCACGCGCTCGCCGCCGGGCGTGGCTTCTGCGTCCCCGACGACTTCAAGGGCCTGGGCCCGGCCGTGCTCGCGCACCGCCTGGTGCTGGCCGCACAGCAGGAATCGCTGGGCCGGCAGCGCGAGGAGTCGGAGCGCGTGATCGCCGAGATCCTCGACCGCGTGCCGGTGCCGACGTAGAGCGCACCGTGCCGCGCGTGCCGTCGACCTGGCCCCCGGGTGTCGCATGAGCCGGCTCGCGGCCTGGTGGCGGCGCGTACGCCCCGCCCGCGCCGCGGGGGCGCCGCGGCCGTCCCGCTCGATGCGCAGCTACGCGCGCCGCCTGCGCTTCACCCGCGAGGGCCGCTGGTTCACCTTCCTGACCGTGGGCGTCGGCTTCGGCGCGATCAACACCGGCAATAACTTGCTCTACCTGCTGCTCGGCTGGATGCTGTCGGCGATCATCGCGTCGGGCATCCTGTCGGAGCGCGCGCTGCGCGGGCTCAAGGTGTCGCGCCTGCCGCCCGGGCGCGTCTACGCGGGCCGCCCGTTCCTCATGCAGATCTCGCTGCAGAACGAGAAGAAGCGCCTGCCCTCCTTCTCGATCGAGGTCGAGGATCTCGTCGAGGAGAAGCCGCTCGACAAGAAGTGCTACTTCCTCAAGCTGCCCGCGGGCCGGCTGCAGACCACGCGCTACCGCCACACCTTCTCGCGCCGCGGCCTCTACCAGTTCGACGGCTTCCGGCTGTCGACCAAGTTCCCGTTCGCGCTGTTCCGCAAGTCGCGCGACATCTTCGCGCCCGGCGAGGTGCTGGTCTATCCGGCGGTGGCCCAGGTCAGGCCGCCGGCGCCGGCGCCGCGCGCCGGCGGCGAGGATCCGCACGCGCGCGTGGGCCGGCGCGGCGAGTTCTTCGGCCTGCGCGAGTTCCGCGAGGGCGACGATCGGCGCGACGTGCACTGGGCGTCCTCGGCGCGCCAGGGCCGCCCCATGGTGCGCGAGTACGAGGAGGAGGCGCACCGGCGCGCGACCATCCTCGTCGACAACGGCGTGCCCGACGGGGCCAGCGAGAGCGAGCTCGAGGCCTTCGAGCGCGCGGTGAGCCTCGCGGCGTCGCTGTGCGCGCACTACCTGGGCCGGCAGTTCTCGGTGCGGCTGATCGCGCGCGGCAGCGCGGTGGCGGCGGCCAGCGGCCCCGCGCAGCTGCACCGCGTGCTGCGCGCGCTCGCGCTCCTGCCCGCGGTCGCGCCCGACACAGGGTTCTCGGGCGCGCCCTCGCCGGGCGGGGAAAACCTGCTGGTCGCGCGCGCCGGCGCGCCACCGCGGCAGGTGCCCGCGCATGTGAGCCGCGTCATGGAGGCGGGCTGATGCACGCGAACGAGGCAGGCTAGTGCGCTTCTCCGCCATCCACAAGCTATCGACCTACCTGGTCGCCGCCACCGCGTTCCTGGCCGTCGGCCTCTCCGGCGAGCTCGATCCGCTCACCCTGCTCATGGGCATCGCGGGGCTCATCGGCTCGTGGTGGGTCGAGGCGCCGCGCGTGCGCGTGGAGCGCCTGGGCCTGCTCTACAGCGCGCTGTCGCTGCTCGCGCTCGTCATCGCGGTGCTCACCGTGCTCGCCGGGGAGTACCTGCTCGCGGGCGCGCGCTTCCTCATCCACCTCCTGCTCATCAAGCTGTTCTCCCGGCGCGCCTCGAAGGACTACCAGCAGATCTACCTGCTGTCGTTCCTGCTGCTGACCATCGGCACCGCGATCAACACCGGCATGAGCTTCGCGATCTGCTTCCTCGGCTTCGTCGTGTTCGCGACCTGGGCGCTCATCCTCTTCCACCTGCGCCGCGAGATGGAGGAGAACTTCCTGCTCAAGCACTCCGACGACGCCTCGTCGGAGAAGGTCGAGGTCGAGCGCATCCTGAACTCGCGGCGCATCGTCGGGCCGGCGTTCCTGCTCGGCACCTCGGGTGTGTCGCTCGCGATCTTCCTGTCGGCGATCGTGATGTTCATGTTCATCCCGCGCGTCGGCTTCGGGCTGTTCTTCCAGAAGTCGCGCGGCGGCATCAACGTCGCCGGCTTCTCCGACGAGGTCGCGCTCGGCGGCCACGGCACCATCCGCGACGACGACACCGTGGTCATGCGCGTCTACCTGGACCGCGCCGACTACCGGGGCGTCGCCGGTGGCCAGCAGCTCCACTGGCGCGGCGTCGCCCTCGACTCCTACGACCAGGGCCGCTGGTCGCGCGGCCGCAACCTCCGGCAGGTCGAGCAGCCCTTCAGCGAGGACAGCCGAAGCACCACCGTGTACTTCACCCGCGACGGACGCCGGCTGAGCACCAGCGAGGCCAGCCGGCAGACGGCGCGCGGCCTGCACCAGGACATCTACGTCGAGCCACTCGACACCAACGTGCTGTTCGCCGCGGCCACGCCGCTCGCCTTCCGGGTGCCCAACCTGGGCCTCGGCCGTAACGCGCGCGCCGTCAGGTCCGGAACCGGCGACGAGGCGCGCATCGATCGCGCAACCGGGCTGCGCTACGAGGCGTGGTCGGATCCCGATCCGCCCGGTGAGGCGCTGCTGCGCGCCGCGCGCGACCCGAGCCCCGGGGGCCTGCTCGCGCCCTATCTGCAGCTGCCCGCCGGTCACCTGCCCGCGCGCGTGGCCGCGCTGGGCGCCGAGATCACCCGCGGCGCGCGCGGCACCTACGAGAAGACCGCCGCGGTGCACGCGTACCTGCAGACCAACTACAGCTACACGCTCGACATGGAGACCGACGCCGAGTACGAGCCGCTCGACTACTTCCTGTTCGAGCGCAAGCAGGGCCACTGCGAGTACTTCTCGTCGGCGATGGCCATCCTGCTGCGCACGCAGGGCGTGCCGACCCGCAACGTGAACGGCTTCCTGGGCGGCGAATGGAACGAGTACGGCGGCTACCTCGCGGTGCGGGGCGGCGACGCGCACTCGTGGGTCGAGGTCTGGTTCGAGGGCGTCGGTTGGGTCACCTGGGACCCGACGCCAGCGTCGGATGGCCGGCGCGGCAGCGGCGTCTTCGACAAGATGCGCCGGTTGCTCGACACGATGCGGCTGCAGTGGTTCAAGTGGGTGCTCGAGTACGACCTGGGTCGGCAGATTCGCGTGCTGAAGGGCGTCGGCGACTGGCTGGGGCTGAGCAGCGGCAAGGCGTCGATGGCGCGCTTCCGCACCTGGATCAAGGAGCACAAGCGCGAGCTCATCGTCGGCACCGGCACACTGGTCGCGCTGTTCCTCGCCGTGACCTGGTGGCGCGGCCGGCGCGCTCCACGCGCAGCCACGCGGCGCGTCCGGCCGCCCGGGGATCCGGTGCAGCAGCTGTACGCGCGCACGGTCGCGTGGCTGGGCCGGCGCGGCTTCCCGCGGCCGCTCGCGCAGACGCCGCGCGAGCACGCGCGCGCGCTCGCCGCCGCCGCGTCGCCCGCGGCCGGCCCGTTCGCCGCGTTCACCGAGCTCTACTACGACGCCCGCTTCGGTGCCGCGGGCGGCGCCCAGGTCGACCGGGCCCGCCAGCTGGCTGATCAGGTCCGTGCCGCCGTGGCGAAGGCCGCAGCCGACGCGCGCCGCAAGCGCAGCTGACTGGCAGGCCGGTAGAGCGGCCG
>JBKJOI010000365.1:0-8473 GCA_046595695.1 Haliangiales bacterium
GGGGGGGCGCAGGAGCCACCCCAGGACCCGCCGCCGACGGCGGACGCTCCGCCGCCGCCCGAGCCGCAGGCGCCGCCGCCGCCGCGCTGATCAGCTCACGGCCAGCCCACGACGATCGGCCCGAACGCAGCGCTCGCCGTGAAGTCGCTCGCCCGGTACACGACGAAGCGGCAACTCCGCTGCGTCGCCGAGCAGGGCACCGCGCCGCACGAGGGCCGCGGCACCGCGATGTTGACCTGCCCGCCACCTTCGTAGGTCTCGGGGCTCGAGAGCTCGACCTCGGTGCCGAGGGCGCTGGCACAGATCGCCTTTGCCGCGTAGCGCCGGCTCGCGTTGCTCGCGCCCGGGAAGTTGCCGTAGAGCTCGACGTGGCTCGTGGTCGGCGAGGCGGAGACGTTGACCGCGCCGTGCACCGCGGGGCGCTCCAGGGCCGGCAAGAGCGCCAGGGCGGCGCGCACCCACCTCAGGACAAGCCGCTCCGTACCGTCCAGGTTCATGAAGCCGTCGTGCAGATCCAAGCGCGACTCCCCGGCCACGGCGTCGAAGCCGGGCGTGGAGTCGTGGGCGACCCACAGGATGGCTACCGGGATGCCGGCCTCGTGGACGAGCCGCAGCACCTGCGCGGTCACCGCGAGCTGCTGTGTCTTCACGGCGTCGAGCTGCTCGCCAGCGCTGCCCGGGTAGCCGACCTCGCCGATCATGAGCTGGGTGCCCGCGGTGCGCTCCAGGAGGTAGCGCTTGACCGCGATGAGCTCGGCGCGCACCGCGGCCTCGCCGCCCGATCCGTCGAGCAGCTTGTTGATGGTCTCGTACGAGGAGTACGAGGCCCAGTCCGGACGCACGTGGGGAATGAGGTCGGCCAGCGTGCTCGGCCCCCAGCCGTCGAGGATGTGAAAGGTGTTGAACTCGATCCCATCGGCGACCGTGACGCCACCCAGGTTGCGCTCGGCGGCCAGCTGGCGGCCCGCGCGGATGCCTTGCTGGCGCAGCTCGAACCACCTGCGCAGCCCGGCGAGCCGCGCCGGCACGTCGGTGCAGTGGGCGCGGAAGCTGGCCTCGCGGGTGTAGCGGTAGACCGAGCCGCAGTAGAGGCTGTTGTCGCTCTCCCAGTTGGCGATGATGAAGGTCTTGTTCGAGCCGGCCTGGGTCTCGTGGAGCGCCAGCGTGAGATCGCGGTACTCGGCGACGATCGCGTCGGCGTGCGCGTCGATGAACGGCCGGTTCATGAAGTCGCTCGACCAGCCGAGGTCGCCGCTCGTCGTCGAGTCGTAGGTCGTCAGCACGATGGTGCGCAGGCCGGGGGCCGAGATCGCCTGCTGGTAGGCCGGGCTGCGGATGGCGCAGGGCAGGAACGGCGTGCCGAGCGGGCACGCGGCGTTCAAAGCCGTGGTGTCGATCTGGTAGGGCAGGGACGCGCTGGTGTTCTGCACGAGCTCGCCGCGCGCGCGCGGGCTGAGGACGAAGCGGGCGGTCTGGAAGCCCGCCGCGCGCAGGCTCGCGGTGCCGGTGGCGAGCTGCGACTCACCAGGTGACGAGAGTCGCCCGCCCCAGTAGTACACGCCGACGAACGCCGGCAGGGCCGGGTGCGCCGTGCTGGCCTGGGTGTGGAACGTCGGGCTCGCCACCGGCCGCGCGCCGAGGGCGCCGGTCACGGTGAAGCCGCAGCCCCAGTCGGCGGTGCCCGGGAAGCCGGCGAGCGCGACGTTCACCTGGCCCGAGGAGGCGTACACGATGGTCGTCGGCAGGACGAGGCCATCGCAGATCGACTGGATGGCGAGGCTCGCCGCCGAGAAACGACCGTACAGCTCGAAGAAGCGCAGTCCGCCCGTGGTGCCACGGTCGGTCGCGCCGTGGATCTCGACGTCGGGCCGCGTCAGCAGCTGCGGCCCGAACGCCGGCGCGACCTGGACGTTGCCGACGAGCGGGAACTGGCAGCTGGCGGGCGCGAACAGCCCCTGCACCGACACGTTCACCTGGCCTGGCGACTGCCACTCGACGCGCGCGGGGTATCTGGCGCCCGCGCAGAGCGCGCCGTCCAGGTGGTAGGTCTCCGCCGCCTGATCGGCACCCGCGAAGCTCCCGTAGAGCTCGAAGTAGCGCCGGTCGCCGGTGAGGCCGCGATCCTGGACGCCGAGGATCGCGTACGGGCTGCCGAAGAGCAGGAAGCTGCAGCTCGTGCCCGAGGGCAGCTCGGGAATGGACAGGTTGATCTGCGTCGACGAGGCGTACTCGCGGCGGGACGGCACCTCGGCGCCGCCGCAGACGACGCGCGCGCCATAGCTGCCGCCCGGGAAGTCGCCATAGAGCTCGAAGTAGTGTCGCCCCGCGGTGCTGCCGCGGTCGGCGAGGCCGGTGACCTGCATCGCGGCGCGGGTGGCGGCGAGGTCGTCGGGGCCGCCGGGCTCGGAAGCGGGCGCGTCGGCGCACGCGGCGAGGGTCACGGACGCGGCGAGCGCAGGGCCGAGGAGGAGGGCAATCGCGGCGGACGTGCGGCGGCGGTGGCGGTGGCGGGCGAGCATGGTGGGCGTCTCCGGCTGGTTGGCGACGCCACAAAGAGCAAGGTCGGTGCCACCTGGAGTGTCCCGTGGAAGAACCGAGAGTTGCGCCGTGCGGCGGGGACCTGTCACGGACACGCGGTGGGGTTGTCTCAGGTGCGCCGGCTGATCCTGCAGCGGTGGCGGTCTCCGGTGTAACGTGCGCGCGTGGAGACCATCGCGCCCGCGCCGGTGAACCTGGACGAGTACGAAGCGCTCGCGCGCGAGCTCCTGCCGCCCATGGTCTGGGCCTACTACAGCGGGGGCGCCGAGGACGAGGTCACCCTGCGCGACAACCGCGCCGCCTGGGCGCGCCGGCGGCTGCGCCCGCGCGTGCTCGTGGACGTGAGCTCGGTGAGCCTGGCCACCACCGTGCTGGGCACCGCGATCGCGGCGCCCATTTTGGTGCCTCCGCTCGCCTACCAGCGGCTCGCCCACGACGAGGGCGAGCGCGCCACCGCGCGAGCCGTCGCCGCCGCCGGCTCGCTCATGGTGGTGAGCACGATGGCGACGACGAGCCTCGAGGACGTCGCCGCGGCCGCACCCGGCGCGCCGCGCTGGTTCCAGCTCTACGTGTACAAGGATCGCGCGGTGTCCGCCGAGCTGGTGCAACGGGCCGCGGCCGCCGGCTACCAGGCGCTCGTGCTTACCGTCGATACGCCCCGGCTCGGCCGGCGCGAGGCCGACGAGCGCCACGGCTTCGGGCTACCCCAGCACCTGACGGTCGCCAACTTCGCCGGTCCGCTGGCGCAGAAGCCGGTGGGCGCGCCCGGGGTCTCGGGCCTGGCCGCGTACGGCGCCGCCAACCTCGACGCGTCGCTGACCTGGGGCGCGCTGGCGTGGCTGCGCTCGCTGTCGCCGCTGCCGGTGGTCGTGAAGGGCATCATGACCGGTGAGGACGCCCGGCTCGCCGTCGCGCACGGGGCGGCCGCGATCGTGGTCTCGAACCACGGTGGCCGCCAGCTCGACGGCGCGCCCGCCACCTTCGACGTGCTCGCCGAGGTCGTCGACGCGGTCGGCGGCGCCTGCGAGGTCTACGTCGACGGTGGTGTGCGGCGCGGCACCGACGTGATCAAGGCGCTCGCGCTGGGCGCGCGCGCCGTGCTGGTGGGCCGGCCGGTGCTGTGGGGCCTGGCCGTGGGTGGCGCGGCCGGCGTGGAGCGCGTGCTGGGCCTCTTGCGCTTCGAGCTCGAGCACGCGCTGGCGCTGGTCGGCCGGGCGAGCGTGCACGGGCTCGATCGCACGCTGCTCAGTTGATCTGTTCGGCGATCAGCGAGCGGCGCGGCGCCGCGATCACGTGGCGCGCGCGCCAGGTGCGTCGATCGTGAGGCCGACCAGGGCGGTGAGGAGGGCGAGGGAGCGGACACGGTGGCGGAGCGGTGCGACCCTATAATGCGGCGGTTGGCCGCCACGTCGAAGACCCTGGTCGGGACACGCATGGGCAAGTACGCGCTCGAGCGGCTGCTCGGGCGCGGCGCGTTCGGCGAGGTCTACCTGGGCGTGCCCCGCTCAGGCCCCGAGGTCGCGATCAAGGTCCTCGACGCGGCGGTCACGCACGAGCGCAGCGTGGTCGTGCGCTTCGAGCGCGAGGCCGCCACGGCGAAGCGGCTCGAGCACCCCGGGATCGTGCGCATCCTCGACGTCGGGGCGCAGCGTGGCCGGCACTACATCGTGATGGAGCTGGTCCGGGGCGGCTCGTTCCGGCGCTTCCTGCGCAAGGACGGCGCCGCCGAGAAGGTGGTGCCCATCCTGACCGACGTCGCGCACGCGCTCGCCTACGCGCACGGGCAGGGCGTGGTGCACCGTGACGTGAAGCCGGAGAACATCCTCCTCACGCGCGCGCGGCGCGCCAAGGTCGCCGACTTCGGCCTCGCGCGCGCGGCCGACAACAGCACCATGACCACCGACGGGCACATGCTGGGCACCGCGATGTACATGTCGCCCGAGCACGCGAGCGGCGGCCGCGCGACCCCGGCGAGCGACGTCTACGCGGTCGGGCTCATGATCTACGAGG
The DNA here is from genome assembly GCA_046595695.1 of Haliangiales bacterium. GTDB lineage: Bacteria > Myxococcota_A > Polyangia > Haliangiales > SHYZ01 > JBKJOI01. The sequence goes on from JBKJOI010000365.1 coordinate 4,549, forward strand.
CGATCTCGGGCGAGCGACCGTTCTCGTCGGAGACCACCTACGGGCTCATCTACCAGCACGTCTCGCACGTGCCGCCGCGCCCGCGCGTGCGCAAGCCCTACGCGTCGGCCCTGGCCACGCTGGCGCTGCGCTGCCTGGCCAAGGATCCCGGCGAGCGGCCCGCGATGGCCGAGGTCGCGACGCGGCTCGAGGAGTCGGCGCTGGTGCGGCCGGTGCGCTGGGCGCGCGTGGGCGCGATCGCCGCGGCGGTGACGGCGGCGCTGTTCCTGGCGCTCGCGGTCCATCCGGCGCTCGCGAACCCGCTGTGCGGCGACTGGTTCGGCGCGCCACCCTTTCGCGCCGTGCGCGGCGCGGCCAGCGCCGTGCACGACAAGGTCGTCGGCCCTTGAGCGTCGGCCGCCGCGCGTGGCTCAGGCGTCGCGGCGCGGGAAGGTGTGCAGCGAGTCGAGTAGCTCGGCCTGCGAGACCGGCTTGTGCAGCACCTTGTGGGCGGATGGTCGATCGTACCCCGGCGGTCGGCATCGCCACCGCGCCCGCGCTCAGCGCGGCGGTGAAGCCGAAACCGGAAGCGGCGGCGACGGCGGCGGCGGCGGCGGCGGCCGCAACCGCAGCGACGGCGACGCGAAGCCGGGCGCGATGAGGTCGGTCATGCGCGCGGGATCCAGGATGGCCTCGTTCGCCATCCACGCGTCGGCGCCGCGGATGAGCCCCTGGCCCTCGGCGCCTCCGACCAGCTCGCCGAGGCGACGGCGCGCCGCGGCCGCGTACAGCGCCAGCCCCGCGCGATCGCAGGCGGGCAGGGCGTCGCGCAGGATGGTCACAGCGCGCTCCGGCACGAGCCCCTGGACCGCCACGCCCGCCGCGAGCAGGCTGGCGGTGGCGCTCGCGTAGGCCACCTGTTCGCGCTCGAGGCGACGCGCCAGGTGGGTGGCCTCGGCGAGCGCGCGGCGCCGCTCAGGGCTGGCCGCGGGGGCGGCCTGGGCCTCGGCCAGCGCGAGCCGACCCATGGCCCAGCAGAACTCGGTGCGCAGGATCTGGGCGCGCATCAGTAGCGAGCGCGACACCTCGCGCAGCACGGCGCCGTGGCGAGCACGGGCGTCCGCGGCGTTGCCCTCGTAGAGGTCGATCTCGAGCTGCGCGCGGACCGCCGACCACTCCTGGATCTCGACGAACGGCCCGCGCCGCGGGATGCCGGGGGTGCGCTCGAGCTCGAGGCGCGCGCGCGCCGGATCGTGCCGCGCGAGCCACACGCTGGCGAACGACCTCGTCATCATCACCTTGACCCACTGGTCGCCGCGCGCGTCGGCGTCGCGCAGGTACTCGTCCAGGCGGCGGCCCAGGTCGCCGTAGGCGCCCAGGTTCCGCAGCGCGACCATCAGGAGCAAGCGGGTATGGTTGAGTTCCCAGGTGGTGCCGGCGGTCCGCTCGCGGAAGATCTGCTCGGCGCGGCACTGGTGCAGCACGGCGGCCGCGAACTCGCCGCCCAGGCAGTCGACCGCGCCGGTCATGCCCTCGACCCACGCGTGCAGCAACGGATCCTCGCCGCCCACGGCGATGCGGCGCGCCTCGTCGAGGAGGCGCTGCGTGCGCGGCCGCCGCTTGTTGCCGCGGCTGGCGTGGTAGAGCGCCTCGAAGCAGATGGCGCGCGCGACGTGCGTCTTGTCGCCGACGCGCAGCGCGAGCAGCAGGCCGCGCGCCTGGAAGGCGTAGCCGCGCGTGACGTCGGCGAGCCCCAGGCCCATCGACAGCACCTTGTAGATCTCGAGCTGGCGCAGCGTCTGCGGTGTGGCCGTGTCGGGCTGCGCTCCTTCCAGCGCAGGCCGCGCAGCGTGAGGCGCAAGCGATGCCACAGCAGCGATGCGAGCGCGCGTCGTGGCGTCGCCGGCAGATCCAGCCCGACCTCGGCGAGCACCATGCGCATCTCGTCCAGCCCGCGGTCCATCTGGCCGCCGATGAGCAGCTGTTCGGCGGCCAGGCGCCTGACCTCGAGGCGCGCGCCCACGTCGGTAGTGTCGGCGGCGGCCAGGTAGGCGTCGGCGGCCTCGCCGCAGCGGCCGGCGTCACGCAGCGCGTGCGCCAGGCTCACCTGCAGGTGTCGCCGCTCCTTGCCGTGGGAGCCGCCCAGGTCGATGGCGCTGCGGTAGAACTCGGCGGCGCGGCCAAAGGCGAGGGTCTCCGTGGCGCGCTGCGCGGCGCGCTCCGCCTGCAGCGCCGCCTTGCTGGCCATGCCCGCGGCGGTCAGGTGGCGCACCATGAGGTGCGGATCGTGGAGCGTGGGGTCGGCGGCCTCGAAGGCGTCGGCGAGCCGCGCGTGCAGGCCGCGCCGGTCCTCCTCGTCCAGGTGCGCGAGCATCGATTCGCGCACCCGGTCGTGGTAGGCGTCGATGCTGTCGTCGGCGCGCGCGCCGGTGGTGCGCACCAGCATGGCGATGCGCAGGAACGACGTGCAGCGGACGACATCGTGGCCCTCGAGCGCGGCGGCGGTGGTGGCTACCAAGAGGGGCACGGGCGCGCCCGCCACGGCCACGACTTCGAGCAGCCGCCGGGCCGCGGGATCGAGGCGCTCGACGCGCGCGAAGAGGGCGTCGTCGAGGCGCAGCGGCCGCGCCGCGGGCACGCCGACGCTGGCCGCGTACTTGACCAGCTCGTTCAGGAACAGGGGTGGCCGCCGGCTTCCTCGGCGAGCGCGGTCGCGTCGATGGGTGCGTGGGCGCCCTCGCGCTCGAAGAGCACGGCGGCCAGCTCGCGCGCCTCGTCCGGCGGCAGGCGAGTCACGTGAAGGCGCGAGGCGCGCGCGAAGATGCGCTCGAGCTCACGCGCGGTGCTGCGCAGCCCGGGCGCGGGCTCCGCCGCGCTCGTTCGCATGGTCGCCAGCAAGAGGAAGCTGGGCGCGTCGGGCTCGCGCAGGAGCTTGTCGAGCAGGCTCAGGCTGTCGGCGTCGGCCCACTGCAGATCGTCCATGCACAGCACCACCGGCACCTGATCGATGAGGCGACGGAAGAGCGCGCGCAGCGTCGCGAACGCCCGGGTGCGCAGCTCCTGGGGGTTGGGGATCTCGACCAGGCGCGCCGCGTGCCTGACCGCGGCGACCCGGCGCAGCACCGGGAAGATGCGCGCCGCGAGCGCGGCGTCCTCGCCGACGATGCGCGCGCCGGTCTCGACGTCCAGACCGCGCAGGTAGCGTGTGAGCGCCTCGATGACGCCATCGAAGGCCTTGTACGAGACCGCCTCGCGCTCGTTCCGCCATGGCGCCCCACGGTCTCTTCGATCGGCACCGTCGGATCGACGCGGTGCTGGTAGTACAGATCGATCGTCTCGACGCCCAGCCGTTTCAGGCTGGCGTCGCACGCCGCCTTCACATATTCTGGTCGCCCGTCGACGCCGTTGGCGCCGCCCGGCTTCTGCGTCTGGCCGAACTTGGTGGCCAGCACCACGCCGTGGCGCCGAGACCCGGCCAATGCCTTGCCCAGCAACGTTTCGTTATGGCCCCAACCGTACATGTCGGAGCTGTCGAGCATGGTGACGCCACGGTCGAGCGCGTGATGGATGACGCGGATCGCCTCGGCATCGTCACTCTTGCCGTAGGCGCCGGAGAACGACATGCAGCCCAGCCCGACCGGGAAGACGCTGAGATCGCCGGCGCCGAGCTTGCGCGGTGCGCCTGTGGCCTTCGTCATGTTCGTTCTCCTACGCCGGCAGCGCCGCCGTTATGATGATCTCCACGAGATCACCTTCGGGCATCACGGATTGGACGAACGATCGTACCGGGCCGTTGCCGTCGGGCAGCCAGGAGGCCCAGACGCGATCGAAGGCAGGCTTCTGGTCGTGATCGGTGACGACAATCTCGGCTTTCACGATGCGCGTACGGTCGAGGCCGGCATTCTTCAGATGGCCGTCAAGAACGGCCATCGCATCGGCCGCCTGC
>JBKJOI010000420.1:0-3333 GCA_046595695.1 Haliangiales bacterium
ATGCCGGCGCTCCTGGCCGAGCTCGAGCGGGCGGTGGCGCCGAGCCGCCGCGTGGCGCTGATCGCCGCGCTCGGTGGTGTGCTGGTCATCGGCGGCTCGCTCTGGGTGCTGCGCACCGCCACGACGCCGGTCGCGGCGATCTCGCCGTGCCAGGGCGGCGGGCGCAAGCTCGCCGGCATCTGGGACGAGCCCGCGCGCGCGCAGCTGCACGCGGTCTTCCGCGCCAAGCTGGGTGCGCGCGCCGAGGCCACCTGGACGCGCGTCGCCGGCGATCTCGACCGCTGGACCAGCGCCTGGACCAGCAAGCACCAGGCGGTCTGCGAGGCGACGCGCGTGCACGGCGAGCAGTCGGAGCTCGCGCTCGACGTGCGCATGCGCTGCCTGGATCGTGAGCTCGGCGGCGCCGCGCAGCTGACCCAGGTCATGGGCTCGGGCGACGCCGCGGTGCTCGCCCGCGCCGCCGTGCTCACCGGCCGCCTGCCCGAGCTGGTCGAGTGCGACGATGTGCGCGCGCTGTCGGCGCTGACGCCGCCGCCCGAGAGCGCGGCGCTCGCCGCGCGCGTCGACGATCTCGACGGCAAGCTCGCCCGCGCCAAGGCGCTCTCCGACGCGGGCAAGCTGGCCGACGCGCGCCTGCTCGCCGACGCCGTGCTCGCCGAGGCGCGCGACATCGGCTACGAGCCGCTCTTGGCGCGCGCGTTCTACCTGCGCGGCGTCGTCGATCGCCTGGAAGGCAAGGGCGCCGAGGGCAAGCTGGCCATGTTCGACGCGCTGGTGCACGCGGAGCGCGCCGGCGACGACATGCTGCGCGCGCAGGCGGCGGCCGAGCTGGTCTTCCTGGTCGGCTACCTGCAGGGCGTGGCGGCCGACGGCCTGGCCTGGGGCACGCTCGCCGCGAGCATCCTCGCGCGTGCCGGCGGCCGCGACAGCGTCGAGGCCGCGCTGCAGAACAACACCGGCACCGTCTACCACGAGCAGGAGCGCTACGCCGAGGCAGTCGCCTGCTTCGAGCGCGGCCGGGCGCTGCGCGAGAAGGTCTACGGCCCGGACAGCTTCGAGCTGGTCTCCTCGCTCAACAACCTCGGCAGCGCGCTGACCGAGCTCGGCCGCAACGACGAGGCGCGCCGTCACCTGCAGCGCGCCGAGACCATCCTGGTGGCGCTGTTCGGGCCGGTGCACCCGCACCGCGCCGCGGTGCTCGTCAACCTGGGCCTCGCCGAGGCCGACCTGGGTGCGTTCGAGGCCGCGCTCGAGCACCACCGCGAGGCGCTGCGCATCTACGAGCAGCTGCTCGGCCCCGAGCACACGATGCTGGGCGCGCCGCTGGTGAACGCCGGGGACGCGCTGTCGGCGCTGCGCCGCTACGACGAGGCCTACCCGATGTACGCGCGCGCCATCGCGATCCGCGAGAAGTCCTACGGCCCGGACGGCCCGCTGGTGGCGTCGGCGCTGTTCGGATACGGCAACGCGCTGAGCAAGGCGGGCGCGCTGGACGAGTCCGAGGCCAAGCTCACCCGCGCCCTGGCCATCTGGCAGAAGGTGCTCGGGCCGGAGCACCTCGACACGGCGCGCGGGCTGTTCGCGCTGGGGCGGACGCGCCTCGAGCAGGGACGGCTGCGCGAGGCCGAGCGCGATCTCACCGCCGCGCTCGCCATCGACGAGAAGCACCTGGGCCAAGGCCACGCGACGCTGGTGCCGGTGCTGACCGCGCTGGGCGAGCTACGGCTCAGGCAGGCCGATCCGGGGCGCGCCACCGAGGTGCTCGAGCGTGCGGTGGCGATCGCCGGCGCGCGCCAGACGGGCGGCCGGGACGCCATGCTGGCGCGCTTCTTCCTGGGTCAGGCGCTCTGGGACGCGCCCGGGCAGCGCGAGCGCGCCCGCGGCCTCATCGACGCCGCGCGCGCCGCCTACGCCGCGCTCGGCGAGGCCGGCCGGTCCTCGGTGGCCGAGATCGATGCGTTCGTGAAGCAGAAGCAGGCCACCTCGGCGGGCGCGCCGCGCTGACGCGCGCGCCGCGCCGCCTGTACCGTCGGCTACGCCGCGTCGGGCCGCCCGAGCGCCAGCGCGTCCGCCTTGGCGTGCGCGCCCCAGCGGCGGTAGGCGGCTACAGCCTCGGTGCGCAGCTGCGCGGCGCGCTCGCGATCGTCCTGGTCGTACGCGTGCTCGGCGAAGAGCTCGAGCGCGAAGGCCTCGCGCTTGGCGTCACCGTGCCGGCGCGCCGCGGTGATGGCGTGCTCGAAGTGGTCGGTGGCGTCGGCGTGACGGCCCGAGAGGCGCGCGCGCTCGGCGCGCGCGAGCCGGGCGCTGGCCTCGAAGTTGGCCGGGCAGCTGTGCGCCCAGGCGTCGAGCTGGCCGACGCAGGTGTCGAGCCGGCGGCGCAGGCGCGCGCGCTCGCGGCGCGAGGCCGAGGCGTGCAGCCGTGCCGCGACCAGCGCATCGAGCACGCAGAGCTCCACGGTCGTGGGCACCGCGAAGATGCCCTCCTTGCGCTGGCGGGCCTCGAGGAGCAGGCGCTCGGCGCGCTCGGCGTCGCCCGCGAGGTAGGCGAGCTCGGCGTTGCAGAAGTAATAGTAGAAGAGCGCGATCGGCGTGCTGGCGTCGTCGAGGGCGGCGCGGAACGCCTCGTCGCTCGAGCCGGGTAGCCCGAGATCGCGCGCGCTCTCGGTGCGGCCGCCGAGCGCCGCCGCGTGGCGCGCCTGGGCTTCGGGCATGCTGGCCATGTCCTTGTCGGCGCGGCGCAGCGCGACGTCGCGCGCCCAGGTCGAGGTCTCCTGGACCGCGCCCAGCTCGCGCGACGCGCAGAACGCCAGCACCGAGAGCACCGCGGCCGAGTAGACCTCATAGGCGGTGTCGCCGTGCTCCACCGCCAGCTGGTACGCGGTGCGCAGGAGCGCCTCGCCGTCGGCGAACGGCCGCACCCACGGCACGATGTAGCCGCCGTTCACGTAGTGCAGCCGCGCCGCCAGCCGTGGGTCGTCGACGAAGCGGCGATCGAGCGCCAGCGCGAGCTCGCCGAACGCCGCGCCCTCCTCGTGGGCGCCGAAGGCGCCCGAGAGCACCATGCCGTAGCCGGCCAGGCCGTACGACGACGCGGCGCACACGCCGTGACGCATCGACAGCCGGGCGACCCGCAGGAGCATCCAGGTGAGCAGCTTGGTGTCGGTGAAGAACAGCGACGGCGCGAGGGCGAGCAGGATCTCGAGCACGCCCTCGAGCCTTGGATCGGTGATGAGCGGCAGCGCCGCGAGCGACGCCGCGGACCGGCGCTGCTGCACCCAGCGCGTGCCCACGTACTCGCTCAGCACGTTGGCGGTGGACCCACGCCGCGGCATG
>JBKJOI010000553.1:0-15815 GCA_046595695.1 Haliangiales bacterium
GGTGGAGCTCGGCGCGCCGCGCGCGCACATTGCAGGCGGCGAGCAGGGCGGCGGCGCGCGGCAGGCCCTTCCCGTCCCGACGCAGCTCGAGCAGGCGGGTGGCGTGCTCCTGCGCGAGATCGAGGCGGCCCAGGCGCACCTCGGCGCCGGTGAGCACCTCGAGCCACTCGGCCTCCCGCGCGGCATCGCTGCCGAGCCGCGACCACAGCGCGAGCGCCTCGTCGCTCGACGCCGACAACTCGTCGGCCAGGTTCAGATCGTTGCCGACGACCTCCATGAGCGCGAGCCGGGCGTCGAAGCGCAGCGCGTCGTCGTGCGCCCGCTCGGCGGCAAGCGCGGCGTCGAGGTACGCGCGCCGCGCCGGCGCGAAGTTGCCCGCGGTGTCCTCGAGCCTGCCGAACATCAGCAGCGACTCGGCAACGGTGCGCGGGTCGTCGAGCGTGCGGGCGCGCTCGGCGAGCGCCCGGGCGAGCGGGCGGCCCTCTTGGTGCTGCTCGGCGCGCCAGTACGCGCCCACCTTGGCCAGCTCGAGCTGCGCCGCAGCGACCGCGGCGCGCGCGCCCGGTGTGATCGGGGCCGGCGCATCGGGAGGCAGCGCGTCGGCGCCGGCGCAGCGCGCGGGGTCGGTGAGCTGCTGCACGGCGGACAGCGCGTGGCCCATGACCGCGGCGTCGGCGCGCGCGAACAACTCGCCGAGCTGGCCGAGCTCGAGCAGCCGCCGATCGAGGCAGCGCACACGCGCCGCGTAGCGCGCTTCGGGCTCGTCGCCGCGCACCTTGGCGGCGCGGCACACCTGCGTGCGCGTGGCGACCCAGCGCTGGCCGTAGTCGTCGAGCGCCGCGCTGGTGCGCGCGGCCGCGTCGGCGGCGTAGGCGCGGCCGGTGGCGTGGAACGCGCGATCGATGCCGGCGCGGCGCGGCGCGTCCCAGACCCCGGCGAGGTGCTCGTCGAGCTGCTGGCACGGCTCGGGCGCGCTGGGGCCGCGCGCCGTGGCCACGCCGGCGACGAGCGCAAGCAGCGCCGCGCCGCTCAGCGCCAGCAGCACGGGCGTGCGCACGCGCCGCTGCCCGCGCGCGAGCGCCTCGAGCAGCGCATCCATGCTGGGGAAGCGATCCTGGGGCTCCCGGCGCAGGCCGCGCGCGAGCACGGCGCGCAGCCACGCGGGCAGCTCGGCGTCGAGCGGCCTGGGTGAGGACGCCTTGGGGAACGGCCGCTCGCCGCAGAGCGCCTCGAAGAGCGCGACGCAGAAGCTGTACTGATCGGTGGCCGGGCCAGGGAGGGCGGGCGCGCCGCCCGCGGCCTGCTCGGGGGACATGTACGCGGGCGTGCCGACGACCGCGCCGGTGCGCGTGACGCTGTCGCTGACCGGGTTGCTGCCGCCGCTGCCGCTGCCGCCGCCGCTGCCGCCGCCGCTGCCGGAGCCGCTGCCGCTGCCGCTGCCGGCGGCGCCGGCGAGCTCGCCGCCCTCGCCGCCCGGAGCCACGAGCGCGCGCGCCAGGCCGAAGTCGACGACGCGGACGCGCTGATCGCGCCCGACCAGCACGTTGGTGGGCTTGAAGTCGCGGTGCACGATGCCGCTCGCGTGCGCCGCGGCCAGCCCGTGGCCCGCCGCCGTGTACGCGGCCAGGATCTGCGCGCGCGTCCGTCCCGGCGCGCGCGTCCACGCGTCCAGCGTCTCGCCGTCGACGAATTCCATCGCGATGCAGACGTCGTCGCCGAGCGACAAGACGTCGTAGAGGGCGATCACGTTGGGGTGCGCGAGCTGCGCGAGCGCACGCGCCTCGCGCAGCAGCCGCGCGCGCGCGTCGCTGTCGCCGTGCGCGTTCACGACCTTGAGCGCCACGCTGCGATCGAGCTCGGGGTCGTACGCCTTGTAGACGGTGCCCATGCCACCGGCGCCGATGCGGTCCACGACCATGAAGCGACCGACCGCCACGCCGCGCCCGAGCGCCCCGTAGCTCGGGTACGCGATCACGTGCCCGCCGACGCCTTCACCCGGCGCCGCCGTGACAGTGTCGGCGGGTCCGACCTCGACGTCACGCGGCTGCCTCATGCGCGGGACTATCGCACAGACGACCGGCGCGGGAATTTTGCGCGTCGAGCCGGGGAAGATCCTCCCGCCGCGGCGTTCCACGGATGCAGTCCAACGCCAACATCCCGTAACCACCGGAGGATCACATCATGAGCAGCCGCAAGATCGACGTCGCCCGCGCCTGGAAAGACCCCGTCTACCGCGATAGCCTGACCGCCAGCGAGCGCGCGCAGCTTCCGCCGCATCCCGCCGGGATGATCGAGCTCAGCCAGGAGGAGCTCGGCCTGGTCGCCGGCGGCGACGGCGGCGCCAGCCTGCCCACGATCGTCATGTCGAACGGCGGCTCGGGCGGCACGCAGTGCACCGCGCACGGCTGCCCCAAGCGCTTCGATCCGACCATCTTCATCAACCCCGGCCCGCTCGTGGGCGGCGGCGGACACTAGGCCATGAGCACGCGGCGAGCACGGTCCTGGTGGGACAGCGCGGCGACGCTCGACGAGCGCCTGAGCCAGCTCCGCCGGGGCCGGCTCGCCGACCTGCACGCCTCCGATGACACCGACGCGGGCGCCGACGCGGAGCGGCGCTGGCGACGCTGGCGGGCGGAGCGGCCTTCGTCGACCGAAGCGGCGTGGCAGGAGCGGCTCGCCGCCGAGGGCATCGACGAGGCCGAGCTGCGCGCGTGCGTCCTGGCCACGGCGGCGGGCGATTCCGACGCCGAGCCGCGCTGGGCCGCGAGTGTCGCGGCCACGTACCCGGACGCGGCCACGTACCCGGACGCGGCGCGCGCCGCGGACGCCGCCGCCGAGCCGAGCGCTGCCTCCGCGGCTGGTGACGCCAACGCGGCCACTTTTCATGCCTTCGCCGCGGCGTTCGCTCCGCTCGCCGCCGTGGCGCGCGCGCGCGTGCGGCTGTTTCTGCGCCGCACCGCCGGTGATCACGAAGGCCTGCTCGACCCCGACGCGCTCGGCGCGCAGCTCTGGGCCGCGTTCCAGCCGCACCTGGTCGCTCTCGTCGGCCCGACGCTGACGCTGGAGCTCAACGTTTTCGGGCTCGCGCTGCGCGAGCGCCGCCCCGACGCGAACACTGACGCGAACCCTGACGCGAACCCTGACGCGCACGCGCGTTACCGCGCCTTCCTGGCCGCGCTCGCGCGCGGCCCGGCGGCACTCGCCCTGCTCGAGGAGTACCCGGTGCTGGCGCGCCGGCTGGTCGCCGCGATCGACGACTGGGCCACGCATGCGATCGAGCTGGTCACGTGCCTGGCCACGGATCTCCCGGCGCTCGAGCAGGCGGGGCTGCTGACGCGCGCGCACGGCTACGTCGCGCGGCTCGAGCTCGGCCTCTCGGATCGCCATCGCGGCGGACGCAGCGTCGCGATCCTCGACTTCGCGTCGGGCGAGCGGATCGTCTACAAGCCACGCTCGCTCGCCGTGGAGGCCCGCTTCCAGGAGCTGCTCGCCTGGCTGAACCAGCGCGCGCAGCCCGAGGCGCCCGCGCTGCGCGTGCTCGGCGTCGTCGACCGCGGCACGCACGGCTGGATGGAGCACGTCAGCGTGGAGCCGGCCGCCGACGCGGCGGCGGTCGAGCGCTTCTTCGCGCGCCAGGGCGCGTACCTGGCGATCCTGTACGCGCTCGGCGGCGTCGACGTGCACGCCGAGAACGTGATCGCCTGCGGCGAGCACCCGGTGCTCGTCGACCTGGAATGCCTGTTCCACGCGCGCGCCGAGGCCGGCGCGGGCCGCGCGGCCGCGGCCGACCCGCGCACCGACGTGCGCGCGCTGCTCGCCGACTCGGTGCTGTCGACCGCGCTGCTGCCGCGCACCATCTGGGCGGCCGGCGAGCACGAGGGCGTCGACGTGAGCGGCCTGGGCCAGGCGCACGGCCAGCTCACGCCCTACAAGCTGCGCTTCTGGGAGGGCCAGGCCACCGACGCGCTGCGCATCGTGAAGCGGCCAGTGGCGATCGACTCGCAGCAGCACCGCGCCACCCTCGCCGGCGCGGCCGTCGACGCCGGCGCGCACCTGGCGCCGCTGCGCGAAGGCTTCGCGCGCACACACGAGCTGATCCGTCGCGAGCGCGCGGCGCTGCTGGCACCCGACGGCCCGCTCGCCGGGTTCGCCGGCGCGCCGGTGCGCTTCCTCGCGCGCGGCACCCTGAGCTACGCGCGCCTGGTCGAGGAGTCGCACCACCCCGACCTGCTGCGCGACGCGATGGAGCAGGCGCGCCTCTTCGAGCACCTGTGGCAGGGCACGGCGGACGCGCCCGCGCGCGCGCGCCTGGTCGCGCACGAGCGCCGCGATCTCGAGCGCTGCGACGTCCCGTTCTTCAGCACGCGCGCCGACGCGACCTCGCTGTGGACGAGCGACGGGACCTGCCTGCTCGACTTCTTCGCGACCTCCGGGCTCGCGCTGGCGCGCCGGCGCATCGCGGGTCTGGACGACGCCGATCTCGAGCGGCAGCTGTGGATCATCGACGCGTCGTTCGCGTCGGTGCAGCGGCCGACCTTCGCGAGCGACGGAGGCGCAACGGCGGCGCCGCTACCGGAGGCCCCGCCCGCCGACTTCCTCGCCGCGGCCAGGCGCATCGGCGATCGGCTCGCCGCGCTCGCCATCGAGAGCACCGGCGCAGGCGACGAAGGCGGCTCGGGCGCCGCCGAATGGCTCGCGCTTCCGCCGAACGGACGATCCTTCGCGATCGCGCCGGCCGGGCTCGATCTCTACGGCGGCCTGCCCGGCATCGCGCTCTACTTGGCCTACCTGGGCGAGGTCGCCGGCGACGCGCGCTACACCCGGCTCGCGCACCGCGCGCTGGTCGCGCTGCACGGCTGGCGCGTGCGCGCCGGCCACTTGGTGCGCCAGATCGGCCTCTTCGAGGGCTGGGGCGGCCTCGCCTACACCTACGCGCACCTCGCGCACCTGTGGCCCGACGAGCCGGTCTGGGGCGAGCGCGCCGACGACGCCGCGCGACGCATCGCCGCGCACGTCGACGCCGACGTCGACCACGACGTGATCGCGGGCGCCGCCGGCGCGGTGTTCGCGCTGCTCGCGCTCGGCGGGCACGAGCCCCTGCTGGCGCGCCTGGGCCACCGGCTGGTCGCCGCACCGGCGCCCGCGCAGACCGGGTTCGCGCACGGCGCCGCCGGCCGCGGCGCTGCGCTGGCCGCGCTCGCGCTGCGCCTGGATCGCCCGGCGTACGCGCGCGCCGCGGACGTCTCGCTCGCGCGCGCGGGCGCCGAGCTGCAGGATGCGTCTGCGGACGCGGCGCCCGCCGCGTGGTGCCACGGCGCGGCCGGGATCGGCTTCGCGCTGCTGCGCACCGGCGGCGACGCCGACCTGCTCGCGCGCGCCGCCCGCGCGACCGCCGCGCGTGGCTTCGGCGACGGCCATTGCCTGTGCCACGGCGAGCTGGGCAGCATCGAGCTGCTCGTGGCCGCGTCCGGCCTGCTCGGCGACGACGCGCTGGCCGCCCGCGCTCGCCGCGCTGCCGCCGCGCTGGCCGCCCGCGCCGCGTCAGCGCCCGCGTCCTCACGCGCGCCGCTCTCCTGCGGCACGCCCGGACGCCTCGAGGTGCCCGGGCTGATGACCGGCCTCGCCGGCATCGGCTGGGGCTTCCTGCGCCTGGCCGCGCCGGCGCGCGTGCCGTCGATCCTGGCACTCGAGCCGCCCGCCTCCTCCGCCACCTCCGCGTCGGCGTCGGCGCTCGCGCCGGCTCAGACCGCGCGCAGCACGAGATCGAAGAACGCGCGCTTCTCGCCACCGGGCGCGTCGGTGAGCGTCATCAAGAGCGGCGCCTCGAAGAACGGATCGGTCGCGTTGAACGGGTCGCCGTCGAAGTAGAGCTGCGTGGTGATGAGCTCGTGGCCAGGGGCGCTCACCTTCACGTGGATATGCGCCGGCCGGAATACGTTGCCGTTCGGGTAGCGCCCGGGGATGATCGTGCGCAGCCGCCACGCGCCGTCGGCCGCCGCGTACACGCGGCCGCGCAGGATGAAGCCGACGCTGTCGTAGACCGACGGATCCTCGCCGCGCCAGTCTGACTGCCACACGTCGACGAGCGCGCCGGCGAGCGGCACGCACGCGATCGACAGCACGCGGCCGCTGATCTCGAGGCGCGTGCCCAGCATATCGGCCTCGGTGAGATCGTCACGCACCGGCGCGCCCTCCTTGTAGAACGGGCCCTCGAGGTTGTCCTCGGTGACCTCCTCGGTGCAGCCGGGCGTGGCGTCGATCCGGGGCAGCGCGGCGTCAGCCACCGGATCGATCGACGCATCGACGTCGTCGGGACCCGCGCCGCCCGCGTCGTCTCCGCAGCCCGCGCCGACCAAGGCCAGCGCGGCGCCGGCCGCGCCGACCCGCAGCACATCCCGACGAGTGAGATCGCGGATCCTGTCCAGGATAGTCATCTTGAAGTGAGAGTGGCGTGAGGACTGAGGATAGAAAAGCAATCATTCGTTGGATGGAGTGACAACGCAATCTATCCGGTCGTCTTGCTCTCGGCCGAAAGTAAGATCCTGAACACCGTCCCGAAAGTAAGATTTGACTATGGCGCGGCGGGGCGCCGCCGCAGCAGCACGTGCACGACGCGTGGCGGGCCCTTGCCGTCCTTGACCTCGCGCAGCGCCTGGGTGTCGTAGCCGAGGCGCTCGAACCTTTAGCTTCGTGCCGCGCGCCCGGCGACGGCGACGATCTCGTCGGCGACCGGCGCCCACGTGGACGGCGCCAGATCGTGGCCCATGTCCTCGATCAGGCGGAAGCGTGCGCCCGGGATCGCCGCCGCGGTGGCGCGCCCGGCCCCGGGCAGGATGAGCGGATCGGCGCTGCCGTGGATCACCGTGGCCGGCGCGCGCACGAAGCGCAGCGCCGGGGCGCGGTCGGGCGCGGCCAGGATGGCGGCCATCTGGCGCAGGAAGCCCGAGGGATGGAAGCTGCGATCGTAGGCGCGCGCCGCGATCGAGCGCACCAGCGGCTCGTCGGCCCGGTGCTGGCGCAGGCCGCCGCAGACGCGGAAGAACTCGACCTCCTGGTCAATCGCCTCGTCGCGGCTCTTCGCGCCCGGGCGCAGCATCATGGACAGCGCGCGCGGCTTGGACAGCAGCGATCGGCGCGCGCCCGCCGCCGACATGATCGACGTCAGCGAGCGCACCCGCTGCGGATGCATGATCGCGAGCGTCTGCGCGATCATGCCGCCCATCGACAGGCCGACCACGTGCGCCGACCGCAGCTCGAGCGCGTCGAGCACGCCGGCGGTGTCGTCGGCCATGTCGAGCAGCGAGTAGGGCGTCGCGAACGCGCGGTTGAGCAGGCGCTTGCCCATGAGCAGGCGCAGGTCGGGCACGCGCGCCTTGATCTTGGTCGACAGCCCGACGTCGCGGTTGTCGATGCGGATCACGCGGAAACCACGCGCGGCCAGCTGCTCGCAGAAGCCGTCGGGCCAGTGCACGAGCTGCGCACCCAGCCCCATGATGAGCAGGACGGGCTCGCCCTGGCCCATCTCCTCGACCTCGATCTCCATGGCGGTGGCAGGTATGACGACGCGTGGCACGCGCAGAGCTTAACACCGGCTTCCGCGCAGGTGACGCGGCGCGTTGTGGTACCGTGCCGCGCATGAAATTCAAGGGCAAGTTCTGTCGAGCCGGCCAAGGTCGGCTTCGACTTCGAGGTCGCCGGGGGGCGCGTCTGATGCGCGCCGCACACCTGGCCGCCGTGGTGCTGGCGCTCGGGCTCGGCTCGGGCTGCTCGCTCATCACCGTGCAGCAGGAGCCATTCCCGCCGCTCGCGATCACCGCGGATCGCCCGAAGGCACCGCCTCCGCGCGTGGTGCTCACGGCGTCGAGCATCCAGATCACCGAGAAGATCCAGTTCGACACCGGCAAGTCGGAGATCCTGCCGGTGTCGTTCGGCCTGCTCGACGAGATCGTGGCGGTGTTCAAGGACAACCCGCAGATCGAGGTCGTGCAGATCGAGGGCCACACCGACAACACCGGCGGCGACGCCATCAACAAGAAGCTGGCCGGCGAGCGCGCCGCCAGCGTGCGCAAGTACCTCATGGACAAGGGCATCGCCGGCAAGCGGCTGGTCTCGAAGGGCTTCGGCCCGGAGCGGCCGATCGGTGACAACGGCACCGAGGAGGGACGCGAGCAGAACCGGCGCGTCGAGTTCAACATCGTGAAGCAGGGCCCCAAGAAGACGGTGGTGCAGGATGAATAGGCTACAGACGATTTTCGCCGCCGCGCTCGTACTCGCCACCGGCGCGGGCGCCGCGGCCTCGCTCACGGCCTGCGGCAACACCGGCCTGGGCAGCGCGGTGCGCACCGACATCGTCGCGCGCATGCAGACCACGCAGTCGCCGATCGCGGCCTGCTACGAGACGCGCCTCGAGGACAACCGCAAGCTCCGCGGCACGATCGTGCTGGGCGTGACCGCGGCGGCCAAGACCGGCGAGTTCACCGAGGTCACCATCCGGCGCGACGACCTCGGCGATCCGCAGCTCAACGACTGCATCGTCGCCGAGGTCAAGAAGCTCAAGCTCGAGAAGCCGACCACCGCACAGGTCTCGTTCGAGTACCCGCTCGCCTTCGCGCCCACCAAGTGAGCGCCGTGACCGAGGTCGTCGGGCTGCTCACCGAGCTCATCGCGTTCGACACCCGCAACCCCGAGGGTGACGAGCTGCCGCTCGCGCACCGGCTCGGCGACGAGCTGCGCCGGCGCTCGCCCGACAGCGTGCAGGTCGTCGAGGTGCCGCGCGAGGGCGGCGGCCGGCCGCGCGCGTACACCATGGCGCGCTGGGGCACGCCGCGCACGCTGGTGAACGTGCACTTCGACACCGTGCCGGCGAACGCGGGCTGGAGCGCCGATCCACACGTCGCGCGCGTGGGCGACGGCCGCGTCGTCGGCCTCGGCGCCGCCGACACCAAGGGCGCGATCGCCGCGATCCTGTGCGCGCTCGACGAGGCCACGCCGAAGGACACCGCGATCGTCTTCTCTGGCGACGAGGAGCACAGCGGCACCGTCATGCACGCGTTCGTGGCCAGCGAGCACGCGCGCGGGCTCGAGCGCGCTGTCGTCTGCGAGCCGACGTCCCTGAAGGTGGGCACGCGCCACCGCGGCATCCTGGCGCTGGACGTGACCCGCCGCGGCGCCGGCGGTCACTCGTCGGGCGCCGACCGCATGCCGGCGCCGGTCGCAGATCTCGCGCGCGTCGCCGTCGCCGTCGACGACTGGGCGCGCGCGCAGCGCACCGTTGGGCCCAAGGGCTTCGAGGGCATGTGCGTGAACGTGGCGCGCCTGGCCGGCGGGGTCGCCTTCAACGTCGTGCCCGACTCGGCAACGCTGTCGATCTCGCTGCGGCCGTCGCCGGGCGTGGACATGCGGGCGCTCGAGCAGGAGCTGCGCGAGCTGATGGCGCGCGCGCTGCCCGCCGAGGCGGCCGGCCACGCCGAGACGCGCACGATGCTCGCAAAACCCGAGTTCGCGACCAGCGACCTCGCCGCCTACCGGCCGCTGCTCGGCGACGCGCTCTGCGCTGCGCCCGTCGATATGGCCTTCTGGACCGAGGCCGCCGTGCTCTCGGCCGCCGGCATCGACGCGGTCGTCTTTGGCCCCGGCAACATCGCGCAGGCGCACGCCCCCGACGAATGGGTCCCGATCGACGAGCTCGAGCGGGCCCGGGCCACCTTCGTGAGGATGTTCCATGGACGCGGCTGACGCGGTCCTCCGCTTCCTCGAGAGCACCGGCCGGCGCGGCGACGCCGAGTTCTACCTCAAGATCTTCCGGGCCGAGGCCAAGGAGCGCTTCGCCATCATCGCGGTCAACGCGCAGGTGGCCAAGATCGCGCTCGACGCGGTCATCGTCGATCTGCGCTTCCTGGCCGCGCTCGGCCTGACGCCGGTCGTGGTGCTCGGGCTGGTCGAGCCGGGCGAGGCCGACGAGCACGCGAGCCGGGTGCGCCGGCGCCTGGAGCGGCAGAGCGTGCCCGCGGTGGTGCTGCCCGACGACGGCGAGGACCTGGTCACGCGCGCCGCCACGGCCGCGCGCGCCGGCATCATCCCGGTGATCCCGTTCGACGCCAACGACGGCTCGTCGGTGGATCAGCGCTTCGAGCGCCTCGCCGCGCTGGTCAGCGGGCTGCGCACGCGCAAGCTGCTGTTCCTGAACCGTTCGGGCGCGCTGCAGACCAAAGCCGGGCCGATCGACATCCTGAACCTGTCGACCGAGTACGACGCGCTCATGGCGTCGCGCGAGCTGTCGCGCAAGCACCAGGCGCTGCTGGCGCAGTGCCGGCAGCTGGTCTTCGGCTCGCCGCACAAGCTGATCATCACCATCACGTCGCCGATCGATCTGCTGCGCGAGCTGTTCACCGCGCGCGGCGCGGGCACCATGATCCGGCGCGGCGCGGTGATCCACACCCGCGCCGGCTACGCCGATGTCGACCACGCGCGCCTGAACGGGCTCATCGAGTCGGCCTTCGGCCGCGCGCCACTCGAGGGCTTCTTCGAGCACCCGGTCTCGCACGTGTTCCTCGAGGAGACCTACCGCGGCGCGGCGCTGGTGAACCAGACCGAGCTGGGCGGCTACCTGACCAAGTTCGCCGTCGAGCGCGAGGCCCAGGGCGAAGGCATCGGCCGCGATCTGTGGGAGCGCATGACCGCCGAGTACCCGCAGGTGTTCTGGCGGGCGCGCCCGCACAACCCGGTGAACGCCTGGTACACGCAGCAGGCCGACGGCCTGTGCCGCTTCGCCGACTGGCACGTCTTCTGGCGCGGGCTGTTGCCCGCGCAGATTCCCGCGGCGATCGCGCACGCGCTGGCCGCGCCGGTGGACATCCCCGCGGCGGCGGCGGTGCAGGAGTAGGCGCGGCGAGCGGGCTGCTCGCGCTTCAGCGCTCGGGCAGGTCCTCGGGCGGCCGGGGGCGGGGCGCCTGGTGCGTGCGCTCGAGCTGGCGGCGCACGATCTCTCCGGCGATGTCGCGGGCACCCAGGCCGAACGCCAGGGCGAGCGCCAGACAGAGGGAGCCGAAGAGCAGCACGAAGGCGGTGCTCACGAACTGCTCGGCGATGCCGAGCTGATAGATCGCGATGGTGAACGCGAAGACCAGCACCACCCAGCGCCCCGCGGCCGCGATCCAGGTCATAGAGTCCTCGTTCTCGGGGCGGCGCCGCGCGAGGATCTGCTCGCGCACGTAGGTGCCGATGCCGACGCCCACCAGCATGAGGAGCAATGAGACCGCGAGACGCTCGGCCGCGAACCTCAATATGGCCTCGACGTAGCCGGCCCACTTCAGCAGGTGGACGGCCTCGAGCGCCTGCGCCGCCGCGATCAGGAGCACCGCGGCCTGGGCGGCGAAGGCCACCAGCTCGCTCGGCAACGACAGGCCGTCCCCCCGGCCACGCAGCTTGCCGAGACCGATTCGCTCCATCAGGCGGTCGAAGCCCAGGTTCTTCAGGCCCGTGTCGACCCAGCGCCGCACCATCCGGCCGAGCAGGACGCCGATCGCCACGATCAGGATGGCGAGCCCGACGGCGGGGAGCGCCGAGTAGAAGCTCGCCAGCATCGCGGTCAGCGGGTTTGCCAGCGAGCGCACCTCGAGCTGGGCGAGGGCGGCGATGCCCGCCTGCAAGAGGATGAGGAGCATCGTGAGGTGGCCGATCGCGTGGCTGGGGGTGACCGTGCGGAAGGGTATGTCCAGCTTCAGGCGGGCCACCAGGCGGTTGAAGCCCGCGGCCTCGAGCAGGTTGCGGACGACCGCGCGCGCCACCCGGCCGAGCAAGTAGCCGCCGAGCAACAGGAGTGCCGCGCCACCGAGCGCGGGGAGGAAGTCAGTGATGCGCGCGATGGCCTGGCGTAGTGGCCCGGAGACCTTGCCAACGTTGAGCACCTCGAGGGCGCCGACGAGGCCGAAGCTCATGGCCAGCCAGAACACGATGCGCCCGAGCCGCTCGGGGAGCGGCGCCTCCGCGGGTGCAGATAGCGCGGCGGCGGCCTCGGCCGGCAACGGAGCGGCGACGGCTTCCGGCGGCGCCTCGTCGGAAGGCTGCGGATCGCTCAGCAGGCCCTCGAGGGCGCGCGTCACCGCCGACTGCAGGATCCGGCCGATCACGAACGCGACGATCAAGGTCAAGATCGCGCGCCCCACGAGCGGCAGCGCGTGCAGGATCATGTCGAGGAGGTGGCGCAGCCGTCCCGAGGACTCCGCCACGCCCGCGATCTCGAGCACGCCGATCGCGACCAGGAGCAGCAGGAGGTAGTAGATCGCCTGGCCGAGGAGCTCGTCGAGGCGCCAGGCTGCCGGGCTCGCGCCCTCCACGGTCGGCTTCGCGACGAGCCGGCCGAGCCCGAGCGTCTCGACGAGGCGCGGATCCGCGAGCAAGCGGCGCAGCAGCGAGCGCAGGCCGCGCGAGATCGCGCGCGCGAGCAGCCATCCCAGCAGGAAGAGGAACAGCGCGGCGATCGCGCGCACCGCCGCGCTGAGCGTCGGTTCGGAGATGGTCCTGGTCAGGGACGCGAGCAGGCCCGAGCGCCCGTCCGCGGCGGGCGGTGGCGGCACCGGCACGGCGGCGTGACCCGGGGTTGCCGCTGCCGGTGGGGACGGGACGTTCGCGAGCGTCCCGGCGGCGGGTGACGGCGGCGACGGCGGTGGCGGCGCGGATGCATCGACGGCGGCGTCCAGCGCCGTGGCGTCCGCCGTCACGGCGGCATCGTGGTCGGCGACGGCGCCCACCGCCGGGGCGGCATCAGACCAGCTCGGGGCCGGCCGCCAGATCTGCGCCTGGACGTCGCCGCTGCCGACAGTGAGGACCAGCAGGGCCGAGAAGATCGAAAGCCAGAATGGGACCATTGCGAGAGCATATGCCGGCGCTGCGCTGCGCCACGCCGCGATCGATCGCGGCGGGTCGAACGCGGCCTCCCGGCCTACGCGTCGAGCGCCCAGCGGCGCGTCGCCGCATTCTCCGGTATGTCCTCCAGGAAGCTTCGCCGCCATCCCGGATCGGTGATCATCGCGGCGCGCTCGAGCAGGCGATCGTGCGCGTGCTGCACCGCGCCGCGCGCGTCGTCCGCGCGCCCGATCGCGGCGAGCGCGCGCGCCCAGGTGAGCCGGATGTACGACTCGCCGTCGTCGACGACGCCGAGGCGCGCGAGCAGCGCGGCGGCCTCGGCGGCTGCCGCGTGCGCGCCCGGCGCGTCGCCCGCCGCGAGGCGCACGTCGGCGAGCACGGCCAGCGCGTAGGCGCGCGTCGGCGGGTAGTGCACGCTCTTGTCGACCGCGGCGAGCGCGTCTTGCTCGGCCGCGGCGAGATCGCCCAGGGCCAGGTGGATCTGCGCGAGGTAGGCCTGCGAGGCCGCCTCCAGGCGCTGGTCGCCCTGGGCGCAGAAGGCGGCGAGCGCGTCGGTCTCGAAGGTGAGCGCCTCGGCGAGCAGGCCCTGGCGGTAGAGCGCCCAGCCGAGGTTGTTCTCGGCCAGCGCGACGACGTTCTGCAGGCGCATGCGCTCGGCGGGCGCGAGCACCTGGCGCAGCGCGCGCTCGGCCGGCTTGTAGGCGCCCAGCTCGATGGCGGCGAACGCCGCGTTGATGCGGTTCAGCGCCGCGTTGCGCAGGTCGCCCGCCGCGTCGAAGGCTGTCACCGCCTGGCCGAGCCGCATGTGCGCGTCGCCCGAGTCGGTGCCGAGCGAGCGGATGCCGTGCGCGGCGTGCAGCCAGCCGGCCGCGATCGGGTCGTGCAGCGCGGCGCCGCGCTGGGCCAGCTCGGCCAGCAGGTGGCCCGAGTCCTCGTAGAGCCCGGCGAAGATGAGGTACGTGGCGGTGCGTGCCAGCGCGACGGCGCGCTGCACCTCGGTGCCCGGGGCAGCCTGCTGGTGCAAGAGCTGCGCGGCGAGCGCGGCCAGCAGCTCGGTGTTGCCGAGGTTGCCGCAGGCGGCCGCGCACACGCCGGCGGCCGTGTACCACGCGGCGCTGCCGGGCGTGAGTCGCTCGAGCGCCGAGGCGCCGGCGCGCTCGGCGTCGGCGTAGTCGGCGCTCCAGTAGCACGACTCGGCCTGGACCAGGCGCGCCGCGCCGAGCAGCTCGCCCTGGGCGCCGCAGCGCACGCACTGCTCGGCACGCGCGATCGCGCCGGCGAGATCGTTGCCGGCGAGCAGCTGCTCGGCGCCGAGCTGGTACCAGGGTGCGGCCGCCGCGGGCTGGCCACCGCGCTCGTGGTGCTCGGCGACGGTGAGCGCGCCCGCGCCCGGGCGCGCGGCGCAGAACTCGGCGGCCAGGCGGTGGCCGAGCGCACGGTCCACATCGGTCAGCATGGCGTAGGCGGCCTCGCGCACGAGCGCGTGGCGGAAGGCGAACGCGGGCTCGGCGTCATTGCGCTCGCCGGTGCGCACGATCACCTCGCGCTCGACCAGCTCGTCGAGGCCGTCGGCGAGCGTGTCCTGCGCGGCCGCGGCGCCGGCGCCCACGCCCACGAGCGCGGCGACCCCGGCGAGGGTGAACTCGTGTCCGAAGACGGCGGCCGCGCGCAGCAAGCGGCGCGGCTCGACGGCCAGGCCTTCGAGGCGCGTCTGCAGCATCGCGACGACGGTGCCGGGAGGCGGCTCGACGGCCGCGCGCGGCTCGGCCTCGGCGCGGATGAGCTCCTCCAGGAAGAACGCGTGCCCGGCCGCCTGCGCGACCAGCCGGTCGACCACCTCGGGCGGCGTGTGCTCGCCGAGCACCTGGCGCACCAGCCGCTCGCTCGCGCGCCGCGACAGCTCGCCCAGGCGGATCTCCTGCATCGAGCGCTCCATCCACAGGCGCGGGAACAGCTCGTGGACCTCGGGGCGCGCGAGCGCGAGCACGCACAGCGGCGCCTCGGCGAGCTCGCGCAGCGAGGCGTCGATCACCTGCACCGTGGGTAGATCGCCCCAGTGCAGGTCCTCGAGCACGATCAGCACCGGGCCGGCGGCGCACTCGGCGGCGAGCAGCTCGTCCCACGCGCGCCGCACCTGGTCGCCGAGCACGACCGGATCGCGGCGCGCTTGTCGGAGCATCGCACTCTCCTCGTCGGGCAGCGGTACGCCGGCGAGCTCGGCGAGGAACTGCGTGACCCGCGGCGCGGCCGCGGCGGGCAGGCGCGCCGACACCGCGGCGCGCAGCGCGGCGCGGCGGACGTCGACCGGGTCGGCCGGGTTCACGCCCAGGGCGTGCCGCGCGATCTGCGCGAGCAGCCCGTAGGTGGCGCCCGCGCTCATCGCATCGCCGCGCGCGATCCACGGCTGCGCGGCCTTGCCGCGCTCGCGCAGGCGGCGGAGGAACTCGGCGCGCAGGCGGGTCTTGCCGACGCCGGCGGGCGCGGTCACCAGCACCGCGCGCGCCACCGGCTCGGCGACGCACTCGTCCCACAGGCCCTCGAGCACCGAGAGCTCGCGCTCGCGCCCGACGCAGGGCGTCGCGCGGCCGAGCAGCGTGCGCGCACCCTCGGCGTCGGTGCGCTCGCGCCGCAGCACCAGGCCGCGCGCGTCGACGCCGACCTCGAACGAGGCCTCGAGCAGGCCCGCGGTGACCTGGTCGAGCCGGATGGCGCGCACGCCGTGCAGCGAGTCGTCGTCGCGACGGACGGCGCCCGGGCCGCCGGCGGCGAGCGCCTCGGCGTCGGCGGCCGACTCGGCGCGCAAGAGCTTGACCGCGCCGTCGATCACGTCACCGACGGGCAGGCGGCCCGCGAGCACGCCGCGTCCGGTGGCGAGCACCATGGGCACGTCGGGCAGCTCGGCGCGCAGCGCGAGCGCGCAGCGCGCGGCGGCGGCGGCCTGATCGGCGGCG
>JBKJOI010000177.1:0-7156 GCA_046595695.1 Haliangiales bacterium
GGCATTCTCGGGCACCGGCCACGGCCGCGTCGAACGAGAATGCCGCAAGTCCGTGAGATCCGGGCGTCGGCCTGCGCATTTTGGCGGGCGCGTCGGAACGGCGCGGCGCGGCGGGGCGTCGCCGCGTTGCCCGGCGGACCACTCGATGCGGCTGCGACGTTCCCCCGTGGGCAACCTCGCTGGCTCTCGTCATGTGATCGCGGCCACTTGCGCGGCGCGCGCGACCGGCACGCCGCGTGCTCTCGCCCGCAGGCGGAGGAACTCGAACATGGACCGTACTCACTCGTTGTCGCTCGTGGCGCTGCTCGCGGGCGGCCTCACGACCCTGGCCGCGCTACCCGCTCAGGCCGCGCTCTTCGGTGGCTGGAAGCCCCCGCCGGTGCTCTCGCTGTGCACCAGCGAGCCGTCGCCGTCCGATTGCCGTGATCCGCTCTACTGGAAGACCTACTGCTCGGCGATCAAGCGCGACTCGTGCAACGCCACGCTGACCGCCGACTATCTGGCGCAGCGCGGTGGGCTCACCCAGTCGAGCGACGTGGTCGTGCCCGACGGGCTGCCCGGCGCGGGCGGCCACGAGACCGTCCCGGTCAAGCCGTACGATCGCAACAAGGACTCCATCAGCGGCTACTGGGCCACCTACAGCGGCAGGACGCTCAGCCGCCGCGCCGCGGCGAAGAGCGTCTGGGATCTGATCTCGCCCGGCCAGGCCAAGCGGAACGCGTGGGCCGCGAACGGCGCGCGGGTCACCTCCTGCGAGGAGTACGTGTTCGAGCGCTACCAGAGCTGGAGCGCCTTCGAGGACACCACCGGCGAGATGGGCCGCAACTGGGCGGCGATCTACGACGAGGCCATGAAGGACGGCTCGGCGATCGCGGGCGGCGTGATCCGCAGCATCACCGGCGTGCACGTCTGGGACATCAAGTGGGACACGACCACGCCGGGCCCGAAGAGCGAGCTCTTCGCCGAACTCAGCTGGGACGGCACCTCGGCGACGGTCGGCCAGGTCGCCGGCTGGAAGTACGAGTTCGATCCGCGCATCAAGACCTGGCTCGCGAACGGTCGCTCGTGGCGCAAGCCCAGCTGGGAGAACCTGCGCTTCTGGGGCTACATCGCCGCGTTCGGTCGGACCGCCGACGACTACGATCAGCTGGCGCGCAAGAAGCGCGACTACAAGGACCTGTGGGCGCAGCGCCGCGCCATCGTGCCGTCCTTCATGACCTGCCTGGGCCACTACGGCGCCCCGGACATGGGCAGCTACTGCCCGATGGTGACCACCAGCATCGTGGACCTGCAGAACGACTACCAGTGGCGCGCGTACGTGCTCGACTACCAGATCGAGCGCACGCTGCTCGAGGCCGACGAGCTGGGCTGCATGGCCACCGATCACACCACCTGGTGCGACTGGTCGGCGCAGGAGTGGATCGACCAGATCCGCGACCAGGTGCGCGCCCAGCAGGAGAAGAGCTTCCAGCGCTGCCTGCGCTTCACGGGCGACGACTTCAGCGACTCGGGCCTGGTCGCGTTCACCAAGCGCAGCGGCCTGCCCGATATCGGCCAGCCGGCCTACAACGCGACTGGCCTCGCGGTCGACGACATCGACCGCTCGCCCGACGCGCTCGACGTGTTCTTCGCCAAGGTCGAGATGTGGCTGGGGACGCTGCAGTTCCCCATCGACCCGATCACGAAGCAGCCGACCATCGGCGGCTTCGCCGGCGACTACACGCGCCTGGGCGGTGACATGTTCGGCACGCAGGTGAGCTACGGCGCCGGCTGGAGCGTGTTCAACTTTGCCGGCCCGGGCACGCGCATCTCCGACGCGCAGGGACAGGCGTACGGCTACTTCGACGCGAGCGCGAGCGTGCTCGGCGCCGAGAAGAGCATCGTGAGCGCCAACGCGTCGGCGTACAGCCAGGGCGAGAACGAGCTCGTGCTGCACCGCTACTTCAACGTCCTCGACATCTACGTCTACCAGCCCGCCGACGAGCACCAGACCCTCGACTGGAGCTTCGCGCTGGATCCCACGCCGCGCTGGGACGGCACGCTGTTCGGCGCCAGCATGTGGATCTCGGTCTGCGGCGTGCCGGTGAAGCTGTCGGCGGGCGTGGCCGGGCTGGTCGAGCTGAACGGCGGCCTGCACGTGGGTGTCCAGCGCGATCACGAGCTCGACACGATCGGCCTGTCGGTCGACGGCGTGCTGCGTCCGGTCGCGCAGGTCGACGGCTTTGCATCCGCGGCGGCGTCGATCGGCGTGATCACCGTCGGCATCAAGGCGGCGGTCACCATCGTCCGTGCCGAGCTGCCGCTCACGACCAACGTGCGACTGGCGACCGACTCGTACGGCCAGGTGCTGCTCACGGTGAGCGCCAAGCTGGAGCTGGTGCTGCGTACGCTCGACGGTCGCGTCTCGGCGTTCGTCGACTACTGGCTCGACGACGCCGAGGTCACGCTCTTCGAGTGGCAGGGCCTCTCCGACACGACGACCCTGTTCAGCTCGTCGATGACCACCGCGCCGATGACGCTCATCAAGAACCTCCTCGATCACCCGTAGGCGCCCGGCGCCTGCTTCCACGGAGACCTCCCATGCGTACCTCGGCTCGACTCCTCGTCTCGGCGGCGGCCATCCTGACGCTCGGCCTCTCGCTCGCGCTGCTGCTGATCGCGAA
Organism: Haliangiales bacterium; assembly: GCA_046595695.1. GTDB lineage: Bacteria > Myxococcota_A > Polyangia > Haliangiales > SHYZ01 > JBKJOI01. The sequence continues at coordinate 2,664 of JBKJOI010000177.1, forward strand.
GCCGCGGGCGCTGCCCGCGGCGGCGCCGGTGGCCAGCGGCAAGGCCCCGCTCGACTTCCGCTTCGCCTGGCCACGCGGCACGACCTACGTCTATGACCTGACGTGGACGCTCGAGCAGACCACGCGGCTCGGCGAGGCGCCCGTCACCGGGCGGGTCGCGCTCGCGGGCACGATCGAGTGGCGCTCGTACGGCGAGGCCGGTGGCTCCACGCTCCTGGGCGTGCGCTTCCCGACGCTCGCGCGCGCCGAGGTGCGCCTGGGCGGGCAGCCGCTGCTCGGCGACGACGCCCAGGCGATGGCGGCGCTGGTCGGGCCCGAGGCCTTCGTGGAGGTCGCCCCCACCGGGCTCGTGCGGGCGCTGTATGTCGCACCCGACGCGCCCGAGCTCTTCTCCCAGCTGGTGCAGAACCTTGTCGGCGACGCCGAGGTGGTGGTGCCGAGCGAGCGTGTGGCCGAATGGACCGCCGCGGCGCACCCGCCCGCGGGCACCGCCGAGGTGCACTACCAGGCCCACCCCGGCCCGGCGCCGGCGCTCGACCGGCGGACGCTGCGCTACCGGTCGCTGAGCCTCTTGCCAGGCGGGCAGGGCGACGACGCGCGGCAAGAGCTCGGCTCGGCGGGGCACATCGTGCTCGCGCCGGCGGGGCACCTCGCGTCGCTCGCCCAGGACGAGCGGCTGAGCGTGCGCGGCGACGACGGCGCGGCGCTGGCGACGAGCCACGATCGGCTCGCGCTCGAGCTCCGCTCCGTCGGCACCTTCGATCCGGGCGCGGGCCCGACCCTTTCACGCCTGTCCCGGCGCCTGCTCGGCGAGGTGGTCGCGTCGGAAGCCGGCGAGCGACGCCTGCTCGAGGCGCGTGCGGAGGGCATGACAGGCGCGCAGCTGCTCGATGACCTGGCCACGCAGGTGGCGGCGGGCCGGATGCTCGAGCACTCGCGCTGGATGTGGCGCGCGGTCGCGGTGCTGCGCCTGCACCCCGAGCTGTGCGCGGAGCTGGTGCCGCTGTTCCAGGACGCCGCCACCGGGATCGCCGGGCGCGCGCTCCTGCTCGACCTGCTCGCCTCGACCGGCCACCCCGAGGCCCAGACGGCGATGCGCGCGATGCTCGCCTCGGCGATCGCCACCGAGGACCCTCGCTACGGGCAGCTCCTGCAGCGCACCTCGGTGCTCGATCAGCCTGACGCCGCGACCGTCGGTTTCGTGCGCGACGTCTATGTGCACGCGAACGAGCGGGGCGACGCCGAGCTCGCCCACGCGGCCGCGTACGCGTACGGCGCCACCGGCGGCAAGCGGCCGGGCGCGGAGGGCGCGCGCGTCAGCGCCGAGCTGCACGCCGGCCTCGCGCACGCCGGCAGCGGCAGCGAGCGCGCCGTCTTCGTGATGGCGCTCGGCAACTCCGGCCGAGACGAGGATCTGGCGACGATCCGCGCGCACCTGGCCGATCCGGATGCGCAGGTGCGTCGCGCCGCGGTCGACGCCACGCGCGGCCGCGCCGCCGAGGTCGTGGACGACCTGATCGCGCGCCTCGGCGATCCGGATCTCGCGGTCCAGCGCGAGGCGCTCGCCATCCTGGCGCGCGCGCCGCTGGCGGATGCAGCGCTCGACCGGATCGCCGAGGTCGTGCTGTCGGGCGCGCTGCGCCGGGAGGCCGATGACGTGCTCCTGGCGCTGCTCTCGCAGGCGTTGCGACCGTCGCCGGCGGTGGCCCGCATGCTGCGCTTCGTGCTCGCGCGCCAGGGCGACCATCCCGATCTGGCCACGCGCGCGCGCGCGCTGCTCGCGCGCATCGGCGCGGGTACCTGATTCTCGCCGCGCCCGTTTCTGCTGTATCCTGCGCGGCAATGGACCGGGGGAAGGGCTGCGAGACCATCGCCGTGCTGGTGGCGCATGGGGGTTGAGCGCGACGTCACGCACACGCTCGACGCTGGCGCGCTCCGCGCCGTGGGCACGCCCGCGCGCGTGCGGCGGTTCCGCCTGCAAGTCCTCGAGGGGCCGGCCGCCGGGGCCACCTGGGAGTCGAGCGGCGAGCGCTGCGCGGTCGGCTCGCACCCGTCCAACGACCTGGTCGTCGACGACCCCACCGTCTCGCGCTTCCACTGCGAGCTCGTCCTCGATGGCCGGGGCGCGCGCGTGCGCGATCTGGGCAGCCTGAACGGCTGCGTGCTCGACGGCGTGCCGGTGGTCGAGGGCTGGCTGCGCCAGGACTCGACCGTGCGCATCGGCCACACCGCGCTGCGCTTCTCGCTCGGCTCGGAGCTGATCAAGGTCGCGACGTCCACGCGCTCGAGCTTCGGCATGCTGGTGGGCCGGTCGGCGGCCATGCGCGCGATCTACGGCCCGCTCGAGCGCGCCGCGGCCACTGACGCCACGGTGATCATCGAGGGCGAGACCGGCACCGGCAAGAGCCAGGTCGCCGAGTCGATCCACCGCGAGAGCAAGCGCAAGGACGGCCCGTTCCTGGTCATCGACTGCAGCGCCATGCCGGCCAACCTGCTCGAGAACGAGCTGTTCGGCCACGAGAAGGGCTCGTTCACCGGTGCCGACGCGCGCCGCCAGGGTGCCTTCGAGGCGTGCGCAGGCGGGACCATCTTCCTGGACGAGATCGGCGAGTTCGCCACCGATCTGCAGCCGAAGATCCTGCGCGTGCTCGAGAACCGCGAGATCCGGCGCGTCGGCGGCACCAGCACGCACAAAGTCGACGTGCGGGTCATCGCGGCGACCAACCGCGACCTGCGCGCCGAGGTCAACGCCGGACGCTTCCGCCCCGACCTCTACTTCAGGCTCGCGGTGGTGAAGATCCTCATGCCGCCCCTGCGCGCGCGCCCCGAGGACCTGCCCGACCTGGTCTCGGCGTTGCTCGAGCGCCTGGGCGCCGACGCCGAGGCGCTGGCGCGGCTGCGCTCGCCCGAGTTCCTGGCCACGCTGGCGCACGGCGCCTGGCCGGGCAACGTGCGCGAGCTGCGCAACTTCCTCGAGCGCTGCGTCGTGTACCAGGAGGCGCTGCCGCTCGGCGACGAGGGTGAGGCCAGCGCGGGCGTGGTCGCTGACCCCGGCGCTGCTGATGCCGCGGCGGCGGTGACCGCGGAGCGTGCGCTCGCCGGGGCGCGCCAGCAGGCGGTCGACGCCTTCGAGCGCGCCTACCTGGTCGCACTCATGGAGAAGCACGAGGGCAAGATGATCAAGGCGGCCAAGGCCGCGGGCATCGGCCGCGTCTACCTCTACAAGCTCCTGCAGCGGCATGGGCTGGGACAGCCGGCCCACTCCAAGAAGCCGCGGCGCTCCTAGGGCACGCCACCGTGGAGCCCGCGGTAGCGCTGCCGGGGATCGCGCTGGGTGAGTTGCTCGGCGCGGGCGGCCACGGGGCGGTGTTCGCCGCGCGCGACCACGCCGGCCGCGAGGTCGCGGTCAAGCTGGCCCACCGCGTCGCCGACGAGCGCTTCGAGCGCGAGGCGGCCGCGCTCGCGCGCGTGGGTGCGCCCGCGGCACCGGCGCTGCTCGCCCGTGGCGTCAGCGCCGACGGGCGGCCGTACCTGGTGCTCGAGCGGCTGCACGGGCAGACGCTGGCCGCGCTGTGGTCGGCGCGCGCCGGCGCGGTGTGGCCTCTGGCCGAGGCGCAGGCGATGCTCGAGCGGGTGGCCGCCGCGCTCGAGCACGTGCACGCCGTCGGGCTCGTCCACCGCGACGTCAAGCCCGAGAACCTGTTCGTCTGCGCCGACGGACGCGTGGCGCTGCTCGACTTCGGCCTGGCGCGCGCCGTCGAGGTGGGGGCGGCGGGCGACGGCTTCGACGCGCGGCTCACGCGCACCGGCGACCAGGTGGGCACAGTGGCGACCATGGCGCCCGAGCAGTGCCTCGGGGCGCGCGATGTGGACGCGCGCGCCGACGTCTACGCGCTGGGCGTCCTGCTCTTCGAGTGGCTGACCGGACGCCCGCCCTTCCTGGGCGACCCGTCGGCGGTGATGCGCGCGCACGTGTCGGAGCGGCCGCCGCGGCCGTCGGCGCTCGCGGCGCTGGGCCCGGCGGTGGACGCGCTGATCTTACGCGCGCTGGCCAAGGAGCGCACGGCGCGCCCGGCGAGCGCGGCCGCGCTGGCGCGCGAGCTGCGCGCGGCGGTGACCCAGGACGCGCGCGCGGTCGCGGACACGCTCGCGGGTCCGGCCGCGGTCGCGCCGCGGTGGCGGGAGGCCGAGGTCGCGGCGCCTGCGGCCGCAGCCGGCGCCGTGCGTGAGCGCATGGCCCTTCTGGCGCTGCGCACCGAGGTGGCGCTCGACGAGCTGATCCGCGCGGTCACCTTCCTGGGCGGCGAGGTGGCCGCGACGCACGGCTCGCTGATCCTGTGCGCCTTCGCCGACGCCGGCGCGGCGGCGCGCGCCGGCGCCGCGCTGGCCGCGCTCGCCAGCGAGCCGCCGCTCGTGCACGTCGCCGAGCTGCGTCGGCTGCGCAGCGGCGCGCTGGCGGGCGCGGCGCTGGCGCGTCCCCAGACCTGGCTCAC
>JBKJOI010000662.1:0-2901 GCA_046595695.1 Haliangiales bacterium
GGCGCCGCCGGCGGCCTGGGCGCCGCGTTCTGCGCCGAGCTGCGGGCACGCGGCTACACGGTCATCGCCACCGACCTGCGTGCCGCCGACCGCATCCTCGACGTGACCTCGGCGGCCGCCTGCCGCGCGCTCGCGCGCGAGGTCGTGCCCGACGTCTGGATCAACAACGCCGGCGTGCTCGGCGCCGGCTCCGCGATCGATCAACCCGACGCCGAGGTCGAGCGCGTGATCGCGGTCAACTTGCTGGGCGTGATCCACGGTAGCCGCGCCGCCGCGCAGGTCATGCGCGAGCGCGGCCGCGGCCACATCCTGAACGTGGGCTCGCTGGCGTCGTGGATCGCACCCATGGGCGAGGCGGTCTACGCCGCCAGCAAGCACGGCGTGCGCGCCTTCACCGTCGCGCTCGCCGCCGAGCTGCACAAGAGCGGGGTACACGTGTCGCTGCTCTGCCCCGACGGCATCGACTCACCGATGCTGGCCGGCCGCGAGCACGATCCGCACGCCGCGATGAGCTTCACCGGCGGCCGCCTGCTCACCCCCGCCGAGGTCGCGCGCGCCGGCGTCCAGCTCATCCACAGCCCACGGCCGCGCATCATGGTCTCGGTGCCCGCGCTCCGCGGGCTCGCGTCGCGCCTGGTCGGCTCGGTGCCCGCCGCCAACGTGTTCGTCACGCGCCTGCTGGCCGAGCGCGGTCGCCGCGCGCAGACACGGCTGCAGAAGAAGAACAAGAAGGAGGACGCCCGATGAGCCCGATGAGCCCGAGCGCAGACTCGATTCCCACCGCGGCCGCGAGCGGCTTCCCCCGTCTCGACGCGTTCGCCGCGGCCGATGCGGCGACGACCTCGGGCGAGCAGCTGCGCCTGATTCGGGCCGCCGCGCCGCGCTTCCGCGAGACCTTCGCCGCTACTGGCAAGCCCGACTTCGTGGGCACCTACGATCTCGTCACCCTGCCCTACCCGACCCGCTACGGGCTGTTCCGCGCCGGGCTCTCGCCGCTCCCGTTCCTGGCCATGACCAACCGCCTCATCGTGGTGCGCTGGCGCGACATGGTGGACGGCACGCGCCGCACCATGCTCTGGGAGCCCTCCGACGTCGCGCTGGGCAGGAACGCGCCGTTCTACGCGGATCTCCTGCGCAAGACACCGCCCGGGTTCGACCGCCTGGCGGCTCGGCTGTACGGCACGGTCGCCGCGCACGTGGCCGCGCTAGGCATCCGCCCCGACGAGGTCGACTACCTCTGCTTCGATCACCTGCACATCCAGGACGTGCGCCGCCTGCTCGGCACGCGCGGCCCGGCCGCCGACCTGTCGCCGCTCGCGCCGGTGCCGGCGCTGTTCCCGCGCGCGCGCCTGATCGTGCAGCGGCGCGAGCTGGCCATGCTGCCAGATCTGCACCCGCTGCAGCGGCCGTGGTACCAGCCGGCCACTTACGACGACCTCCGCCCCGAGTCGCTGCTCGTGATCGAGGGCGACGTGCTGCTGGGCCCGGGCGTGGCGCTGCTCGCGACCCCCGGGCACACGCCCGGCAACCACTCGCTGGTGCTGCATACCGACACCGGCATCTGGGCGTCGTCAGAGAACGCGGTCGCCACCGAGTGCCTCACGCCCGAGCACAGCCGCATCCCCGGCCTGCGCCGCTGGGCGCGGAGCTCGGGCCAGGAGCTCATCCTGAACGGCAACACGATCGAGGCCACCGCGGCGCAGTACAACTCGTGCATCAAGGAGAAGCTGATCGTCGACCGCAGCCGCACCGACGACCGCTTCCTGCAATTCTTCCCCTCGGCGGAGCTGACCTTCACCTGGCTCAACCCCGGCGCGGCGCCGACGTTCGTCCACCGGCGCATCGCCCACGGCACGGTGGCGGCCGGCGCGGCTTCAGCCGGCCGCGCCGCGTGAGCACCACGCCGCGTACGCGCCCGGCGCGCCCACGCGGCGCCGCGGCACGCCCGCTCCGTCCGTACGCGGGCCGCTCGCCGCGCCAGCGCGCCGACGATCGCCGCGCCCGCCTGGTCACGAGCGGGCTAGAGCTCTTCGGCAACGGCGGCTACCCGCGCACGCCGATCGAGCGCATCTGCGCGCACGCCCGCGTCACCGCGCGCCACTTCTACGAGGAGTTCGCCGGCCGCGAGGAGCTCCTGCGCGCGGTCTACGACCAGGTAATCGACGAGGCGCGCCGCGCCGTGCTCGCGGCGCTCGCCGGCGCGCCCGCCGACGCCGACGCCAAGATCCGCGCCGGCGTGACCGCCTTCGTGCGCTCCTATCTCGACGATCCGCGCCATGTGCGCGTCGCCTGCGTCGAGATCGTCGGCGTCAGCCCCGAGCTCGAGGCGCACCGCCGCAGCGTGATCCACGAGTTCGCGCGCATGATCCGCCTGCTCGCCGAGCAGTTCGCCGCGCGCGCCGGGAAGCCGCGCCGCGACTGGTCCCTCGCCGCGCTGGCCATGGCCGGCGGCACCAACGAGCTGCTGGTCGAGTGGGCCTACGGCGCCAGCCGGCCGCCCGCGCAGCGCGTGATCGACGAGGTCGTGCGGCTGTACGCGGCCATCCTGGCCAGCGGCGGCGAGCCGATCTAGCGCGCCGCGCGTCCTTGGATCCATGGGGAGCAGCAGCGAGGCGCTTCGTCGGCGGTCGTGCGTGGGTGGGCGCGGGTGGTGCCGTCGTCTGGGCGGGTGCCGGCAGAGGCCATTGGGGGCGTGCGGGGGTGGTGCCTTCGTCGGCGCGGGGGCACGTTGGCGGTGGTGCCTTCGTTGCGCGCGAGCGGAGCCGGAGCTGTTGGCGCGCGTGGGACACGCACCAATGAGTCGGAAGTCGGCGTGGCCGCGCGCGCTGGCGCGGTGGGGTGCGTGCTGCCGGGGCGACAGTCGGAGTGGGTACTGCCGGGGCGGCAGTAGACGGCAGGGAC
>JBKJOI010000756.1:0-3214 GCA_046595695.1 Haliangiales bacterium
GGCGAGCGCTTGCGCGTAGAGGCGCTCGTAGTCCTCGACGCGCGCGCCCGCGGCGGCGAGCCGCTTGCCGTTCCACACCAGGGCGGGCGCGCCGTCGACGCCGAAGCGTCCCGCCCACGCCTGGTCCTCGTCGACGCGCGCGGCGTGGCGGCCGTCGGCGAGCGCACGCGCCAGCGCCTCGAGGTCGAGCCCGGCGCGCGCGGCCAGCTTCTCGGCGGAGCGGCGATCGACGCCGCGCGCCGCATAGACGACGGCCACGAAGACGAAGTACTTGCCCTGTGCGTGGGCCTCCCAGCTGGTCTGCGCGAGCGCCTCGGACGTGGCGATGTGGCGCATCGGGAAGGTGCGGAAGACCACGCGCACCTGCTGCGGATGGCGGCGCACCAGCTCGGCGAGCGCCTCGTCGACGCTCGCGCACTGCGCCTGGGCGTAGTCGCAGAAGCGCTCCACGACGACCGGCGCGAGCGCCGGGCCCGAGGACGGCGGGCCCAGCTCGCGCGGCTTCTTGGTCGCGACCTGACGTGCGCCGGCAAGGCTCGCGGGCACGACCGCGCCGGCGATCGCCAAGGCGATCACCACGAGCGCTGCCTTGCCGGCACCGACCCCGCGCGCGAAGCGCATGCCTCCAGCTTAGCCTACCGCGCGGCGCGCCGCTCGGACGCGGCACCGGGCGTGCCGATGCGCCGGCGCAGCAGCTCGGCGTTGTACGCGCCCATGACCGCGTGCTGGGCGAGCACGCCGAGGACCACGTTCGGCAGCGCCGGGTCGGCGACCAGCAAGCGATCCTGGCCGCTCGCGGCGAAGGTCGCGATGGCGGTGCGCAAGGTCGCCGTCGGCGCGAGCGTGTACGCGGGCAGCATGGCGTCGCCGACGAGCAGGAAGTCGAGCGCGCCCTCCTCGCCGATCACGCTGCGTACGTCGGAGAGCGAGACCACGCCGACCAGCGCGCCTTCCTTGTCGACGACCGGGAAGTAGCCTTCGGCGGTCTCGGTGACGTGCTCGAGGAAGTCGGAGAGGCGCATGTTGGAGCGCACCGCGTGCGTGCCGTGGGCGCGATCGTAGATGTCCTTCACGCGCAGGTTCTCGAGCACATCGACGGTGAACTCGTCGGCGTGCGCCGGGCTCTGGCGCGGGCTCTTCACCTGCTTCTCGTAGAGCGAGGTCTTGCGCAGCAGCAGGTAGGTGATCATGACGCCGAGCATGAGCGGCACGAGCAGGTCGTAGGAGCCGGCCAGCTCGCACACGATCACCAGCGCCGAGAGCGGCACGTGCCCGATGCCGCCGTAGAACGCGGCCATGCCGATGAGCGCGAAGGCGCCCGGCTGCGGCACCACGCCGGGCAGGAGCTCGTGCGCGCCCAGGCCGAAGGCGCCGCCGAGCAGCCCGCCGATCACGATCGACGGCGCGAACAGCCCGCCCGAGCCGCCCGAGCCGACCGTGAGCGCGGTCGCCAGCATCTTGGCGAGCGCGATGCCGAACAGCACCGCGGCGCCGTGCCACCCGTCGGGCAGTAGTCGCGCCACGTCGTCGACCGGGCGCAGCGCGTCCTGCACCCAGCCGTAGCCGATGCCCAGGCACTGCGGGATGGCGAGGCCCAGGCCGCCCAGCACGAGGCCGCCGATGGCTGGCTTCAGCCAGCGCGGCACGTTGAGGCGGCCGAAGATCCTGCGCTCGGTGCCATAGAAGATCTTGATCCACACCAGCCCGAGCGCCGCGAGCAGGCCGGCCATGAGCGCGACCAGCGGCAGCTGCAGCGGCCGGAACATGTACTCCGACTCGGTCGCGAACAGGTGCCCGGGTCCGAAGATCGAGATGAAGATCGAGTACGACGTCACCGACGCGACCAGGCAGGGGAACAGACCCTCCGACTCGAAGTCCTCGCGGTAGAGCACCTCGAGCGCCCACAGCGCGGCGCCCAGCGGCGTGCGGAAGAGCGCCGAGACGCCGGCGGCCGCGCCCGCGAGCAGGAGGAGGCGGCGTTCGCGCTCGCTGAGCGAGAGCCACTGCGCCAGCGTCGAGCCGAAGCCGGCGCCGATCTGCGACATCGGGCCCTCGCGGCCGGCCGAGCCGCCCGAGCCGATGGTGAGGATCGACGCGATCGCCTTCACGACGGGGACGCGCACCGGGATGACGCCTGCCTTGTTGTGGTAGGCGTCGATCATAGCGTCGGTCCCGTGGCCGGTGGCCTCGGGCGCGAAGCGCCAGGCGACCAGGCCCGCGGCGAGCCCACCGACCGCGGGCAGGAGCGCGAGCAGCCACAGCCGCGGCGTGGCCGCGCCGCCCACCTGCGCGGCGGCGTGCGCCTCGCCGCCGGGCAGCGGCGGGCGGAAGCCGGCGAGACCGTGGAGCATGAGCTCCTCGACCCACTCGAGGATCCAGTAGAAGCCGCACGCGACCAGGCCGACCACCGCGCCGACCAGCAGCGACATCCAGGCCCAGCGCCACAGCGATGTGACGTCGAGGCCGCGCACCAGCGTGAGGAAGCTGGTGTCGATGTTCATCGTGCCGGTGCGCTCGATCGGGAAGCCGGTGCTCATGCGGCGCGGCGGCGTGTGCGCGGACGGCGCGCCGAACGGGGACGGCGCGCCGAAGCTCCCCGAGCTGCCCGGCCGGCGCGGGCCTTCGCCACCGGGCGGCGCGGGCGGCGCGGGTGGCGCGGGTGGCGCGGGCGGCGCGGGCGGAGGCGAGGGCGTCATTCAGCGCCAGGCGTGGGACGGATGCGCTTCTTGCGCAGGCGCGTGCGCGCGTCGACGACCAGCGCGCCGGCGCCCTTGGGGCCGACGACCAGGCGGGACAGCTCGAGCGCCTCGACCTCGTGCTCGCGGTCGACGGCGGCGAAAGAGGCGCGCACCAGCAGATCGGCGAACGCGGCGCGATCGGGGGGCGCGTCGCCGCCGCGCGTCGACTCGAGCGCCGAGGCGATCTCGTCAGCATCGGCGCGGCGCAGTGGCGCGGGCGCCGCCAGCGGACGGCCGGCGCCCGGCACGTCGACGACCACCGTCCAGCCCAGCTCGGCCAGCTTCTCGATGCGCGCCGAGACGTCGCGGCCGGGCGGCGGCGTGACCCGCACGATCACCGGCACGCCGACCTCGAGGCCGGCCGCGCCGGCGACGGTCGCGAAGGCGCGGCGCACATCGGGCGGGTTCTTGACGCCGCGCGCGAGCGGGCCGCCGTCGCGCTCGGTGGCCACGCTGGCCTCCCACGGCTTGATCTC
>JBKJOI010000840.1:0-16517 GCA_046595695.1 Haliangiales bacterium
TCTGCAGCTCGTCGAAGCCGACGTGGGCGATGTCACCCTGGATGATATTCAGCGCGGCGACGCCGTCGGCGCCGGTCTCGACCGAGGTCACGAAGGTGCCGTCGGCGCGCGTGTGCACGACCAGCGCGCCCGCGACCTTGCCGCCGTCGTCGTGGAACACCCTCAGCGTGGCGCTACCGACCGGCGGCGCCCCGTCCGGCGCGTCGTCGTCGTCGCCACCGGCGCCGGGGTCGGGGATCTTCCCGCACGCCGAGGTGACGAGCACGAGCGCGAGCGCGGGCAGGGCGAGACGGCACAGGCTATGGATAAAGCTCATAGTCTGCGCATTTTAACCCGGATCGGGCCGCCCGCGCGGCGTTCGTGCGTCAATCGTCGATGGACAGGACGAGCAGGCCGCGCGGGATGTCGGCCACGTAGATGCGGCGCGCGACGAGATCCACGTCGATCCCGACGGCGCCCTCGAAGAAGCCGGTGCCGGGGAAGCCGGTCCAGGTGTTGAAGTGCGCCGTCTGCACCGGCGCCGCGGGGTTCGACAGATCGAAGACGCGCACGCCGTCCTGGTAGTACGTGACGTACGCGGTGGTGCCGAAGGCCAGGATGTTGTGCACCGAGACCTCGGGGCGCAGCGACAGCTCGCCGAGCTTCTGCATGAACTGCGACGCGCACGCCGGGCTCGGATCGACGCCTATGAGGCGCAGGTGGGCGGTGTAGTCCTCGTCGCCGTGCACCGCGACCTTGCAGCCGCCCAGGGTGGTGACCCAGTTGGAGTGGCTGGTGCGCCGCTCGTAGTCGTTGTAGCTGCCGAGCTGCACGATGTTCGTGGGGTCGGTGGCGTCGACGACCACGAAGCCGAGGTTCCAGTAGTTCAGGTAGACGATGCCGTCGGCCACCGAGAGGTCGTGGATGAAGCCGCCCAGCATCTTCACGTCGGGGTGGACGAACGCACCGAGCTCGACCGGCGCCGCGGGATCGGCGACGTCCCAGACCGCCAGCCCGCCGGTGTAGCCGTCGGGGAAGTAGACGCGCGTCTGGCCGTTGCGGGTCTCGGTCGCCATGGTGTGCACGCTGCCTTCTTCCGGGAAGCTGGCGGCGATGCTGGGGTTGGCCGGATCCGAGACGTCGATGGCGTCGATACCGGACGAGTCGTTCGAGCACAGCGCGAAGCGGCGGCCGTCGGTGAAGCGGTCGATCAGCTTGACGTCGTTGTAGCCGGCGGGGTTCTGCACACGGCTGAGGTCCCGGGGCGCCGCGAGGTTGGTCAGGTCCACGATGTGAAGCCCGTCACGCAGCGAGACCAGGTACGCGATGCCGTCCTTCACGCGCACGTTGACCGGCAGGCCATTCGTCGGCCACGGGTCGAGCGCGCGGCCGCGCCACTCGGAGAGCAGGCTCAGCCCCTGCGCGTCGACCTCGCCGGCGATGCGCTCGAGCCGCACGCCCTTGAACGACGACTCGATGCACAGCTCGCCGGCGCTGTCGAAGTTGCGCAGGTTGCAGCGCGCGTAGCGACCCGAGATCGTGCCGTCGGCGGCGACCGCGCAGACGTCGAGCGCCAGGATGTTGAGCCGGCCCGACGAGTCGGTGCTGACGCGGCGGATGAACAGATCGTCGGCGGTGTGCCTGACGTCGAGGGTGACGCCCTGCTCGAAGACGTTGGCGCGCTTGGTGCCCGACTCGGAGACGGTGATCTTCATGGCGCCCGCGCCGTCGTCGACGTAACCGCCGCAGCACTCGGTGTGCGTGTCGAGGCTCCAGGTGCCCGCGGGATCGAGCGCGGCGACCGAGCCGGGCACGCAGCCGAGGCGCTCGAACGAATCGGGATCGTAGTACTCGTCGCCGATCAGGGGCGGCGGGCCGGCGTCGGGGAGCAGGCCGTCGGCGTCGTACTCCAGACCATTGCGCGCGTCGGGCGCATCCTCCGCGTCATCACAGGCGCCGAGCGCGCCGAGCGCGAGCGTACCAGCGGTCATACACGAGGCTAGGAGCAGTCGCATCCGCTGACTATGACGGGATAGCGTCCGACCGCCAGCTAACGCTTGCTCTCTTCGCGAGCCTGGGCGGCCGCGCCTCAGCTCACGACGCGCTGAGCAGATCCACGTCGTCCGGCTTCACCTGCTCGCCGACCAGCCCGACGTAGTCCTCGCCCCACTGCTCCACGAGCAGCGTCTTCTCGCCCGCCGCGGCGTAGCGCCACCAGCGACAGCGCATCGAGATGTTCTTCGCCTGGCCCTTCACGCCCGGCAGATCGCCCAGCTGCCCGTTGAGCAGGGTCGTGGCGGTGCCGCGCTGCGCCAGCTTGTAGGCGAGGCCGTCCTGGTGGATGGTTTCGGGCGGGTAACCGGCGAGCGCGAGGCCCTTGGCGCGCGTCATCAGGCGCACCGTCGGTGACCCCTGTCGCTCGAGGCCGATGAGCCACCAGCACTCGTCGGGCGCGTCGATGCAGCGTGCGCCGCGCCAGGTGTGGCCGTCCTCGTCGTACTGGATGATGCCCTCGACCAGCCAGTCCTTGCCCGCGTGCTGGACGATGTCGTCCACGCGCACGTCCTTGAGCGTGCGCTCGAGCTGTGCCCGGGACTGGCTCGACCCGCCCGCGGCCGGGAGCGCGGCCCGCACGCCACGCGCCTTGCCCACGCGGTAGGCGACGAACCCGCCGCTGACCATCGCGATCGCACCCAGCAGGATCCAGAGCATGCGCGGCGCACGATAGCACACGCGAATTGCAGCCGATCGCAGAGCAATTGCGAGCATCATCACCGCCACCGACGGACGTGAGCAGGCTAACGCAGTGCAGCAAACACTCCGGAGAATTCAATGACTTGCGTCAGCGACGAGCACAGCGACTTGCGTGTTGACAGACCCGGCGGCGAGTCGCTACACAGCCCCATGCGTCTGCGGTTCTCGCAGGCGTTTCCCCGTTGGAGGACTTGAAATGGTCGCCGTCCCGAAGGCCGAAGACATCCGCCGAGTGCTCGACGACGAAGGCAATGTGGTTCCCGGCGCGCAAGTACCCTCGATCCCTGAAGAAGATCTACGCGCGCTGTACCGATGCATGCTCCAGGTGCGCGTGGTCGACGACCGCATGATGCGCCTGCAGCGCCAGGGTCGGCTCGGCTTCTACATGATGTCGATCGGCGAGGAAGCCACGCACATGGCCGTGTACGCGCTGCGGCCGGCCGACTGGGTCTTCCCCAGCTACCGCGAGCCGGGCGCCGCGTTCTTCCGTGGCTACACGATCCGCGAGTACATCGCGCAGCTCTACGGCAACGAAGAAGACTCCGTGAAGGGCCGGCAGATGCCGGTCCACCACGCGGTCAAGCGCATCAACTACGTGTCGATCAGCTCGCCGGTCGGCACCCAGATCCCGCAGGCCACCGGCGTCGCCATGGCCGCCAAGATCAGCGGCAAGGACGACGTCGCGATCTGCTACTTCGGCGAGGGCGCCACGTCGACCGGCGAGTTTCACGTCGGCATGAACTTCGCCGGCGTGTTCAAGGCGCCGTGCATCTTCCTGTGCCGCAACAACGGCTGGGCGATCTCGACCTCGCGCGAGAAGCAGACCGCGTCGCGCAGCTTCGCGATCAAGGCCGCCGCGTACGGCATGCCCGGCATCCGCGTCGACGGCAACGACATCCTCGCGGTCATCCAGGTCACGGCGGAAGCCGCCGCGCGCGCCCGCGCCGGCGAAGGCCCGACCCTGATCGAATGCCTCACCTACCGCCGCCAGGGCCACTCGTCCTCCGACGATCCGTCGGTGTACCGCGATCCCGCCGAGCCCAAGCGGTGGGAGCCCAAGGATCCCCTCGACCGCTTCGCCAAGTACCTCGAGTCGAAGCGGCTGTGGTCGCCCGAGTGGGACAAGGCGCAGCGCGCCGAGATCGACGCCGAGATCACCAAGATGCACGATCTCGTGTGCAACCTGCCGCCGCCCGCGCTCGAGACCATGTTCGACGACGTCTTCGAGACGCTCACGCCGCAGCTGGCCGAGCAGAAGGCCTGGCTGCTCACCCAGGCGCGCACCAAGAGCCCGCACTACCACCACTAGCCCGGTCACGCCGCGGAAGACGCTCTCACGGACAAGGCGGGTCCCGGCCTTCGGCCACCCGCCTAGATCAACGTAGTCGCACGCGACTTTAGCTCGTACGCAAAAGGAATCGCAGACATGGCGCAGATGAACATCATTCAGGCCGTGAACGACGCGCTCAAGCTCGAGATGCGCCGCGACAAGCGCGTGGTCATCCTGGGCGAGGACGTGGGCAAGTTCGGCGGCGTCTTCCGCGCGACCTCCGGCCTCTTCGAGGAGTTCGGCGGCGATCGCGTGATGGACACGCCGCTCGCCGAGGCCGGCATCATCGGCACCGCGATCGGCATGGCGCTCTACGGGCTGCGGCCCGTGCCCGAGATCCAGTTCGCCGACTTCATCTTCCCGGCCTTCGACCAGATCGTGAACGAGCTGGCCAAGTTCCGCTACCGCTCGGGTGGCCAGTACCCGTCGCCGGTGGTCATCCGCACGCCCTGCGGCGGCGGCATCCGCGGCGGTCACTACCACTCGCAGTCCCCCGAGGCGCTGTTCGCGCACACCCCGGGCCTGAAGATCATCATGCCGTCGAACCCGGTCGACGCGAAGGGCCTGCTGCTGTCGGCGATCCGGCAGAACGACCCGGTGCTGTTCATGGAGCCCAAGCGCATCTACCGCGCCTCGCGCGGCGACGTGCCCGAGGGTGACTACGAGATCCCGATCGGCCAGGCCAAGGTCGTGCGCGAGGGCAAGCAGATCACCCTGATCGCGTGGAGCGCCATGGTGTCGACCGCGCTCGAGGCCGCCGAGAAGGGTGCCGCCGAGGGCCTCGACATCGAGGTCGTCGACCTGCGCACGATCGTGCCCTGGGACGAGGAGACCGTGCTCACGTCGGTGCGCAAGACCGGCCGCGTGGTCGTGGCCCAGGAAGCGCCGCGCACCTGCGGCTTCGGCTCGGAGGTCTCGGCGACCATCCACGAGAAGGCGATGGCGCACCTCGAGGCACCGGTCGAGCGCATCGCCGGCTTCGACACGCCCTTCCCGTACACGCTGGAGCACGAGTACATGCCCAACGCGGACCGCATCATCGGAGCGTGCAAGCGCACGTTGGAGTGGTAGCGATGGCCTACGAGTTCAGACTCCCGGACATCGGTGAGGGCGTGGTCGAGGGCGAGGTCGTCAAGTGGCTGGTCGCCGAGGGCGACACCATCAACCTCGACCAGCCCATGGTCGAGATCATGACCGACAAGGCGACCGTCGAGATCCCGGCGCCGCGCGCCGGCAAGGTCGCCAAGCTGATGTACCCGGCGGGCGGCGTCTGCGCGGTCGGCGCGGTGCTCATCGTGATCGACGACGGCAGCGCCGCGCGCGTCGCGCCGGCGGCCACGCCGCTGGCGAAGGTCGCGGTCGTCCAGATCGCGGTGCCGGCACCTCCGGCTCCGGCGCCGGCCGTGCCGCAGGCCAACGGCGGCGGTCGCGGTTACGCAGGCGGGCTCGGCCACGGCGCGGTCCTCGGGCCGCAGCACGGCGAGAGCGGCGGCGCCACGCACATGTCGACGCAGATGGCGGGGAATGTTCCCGAGGCGCCCGATGCGGCGCCGACCATCCCGGTGGTGACGCAGCTGCGTCCCGCCGCGGGTGACGGCGGCCGCGTGCTGGCCACGCCGGCCACGCGCAAGATCGCGCGCGAGCTGGGCGTCGATCTCGGCCAGGTGTCGCCGACCGGGCCGCACGGCCGGGTCACCACGCTCGACGTGAAGAACTTCCGGCCCGGTGTGGCCACGCCGGCCGCGAGCCCGGCGGCAGCGTCCGTCTCGGCGCCGGCCGCGGCGCGCGAGCCGATCTCGATCGCCCGCACGGCGCTCGAGGAGCGCGTGCCCTTCCGCGGCGTGCGCAAGGCCATCGCGGCCAACATGACGCGCTCGAAGTTCACCGCCACCCACTTCACGTACGTCGAAGAAGTGGACATGACCGACCTGGTCGCGCTGCGCACGCGCGCCAAGGCCAAGGCGGCCGAACGGGGCGTCAAGCTCACCTACCTGCCCTTCATCGTGAAGGCGGCGGTGGCCGCGCTCAAGAAGTGGCCCGCGCTGAACGCCTCGCTCGACGAGGCCTCACAGGAGATCGTCTACAAGAAGTACTACCACCTGGGCATCGCCACGCAGGGCCCGCAGGGGCTCTCGGTGGCGGTGATCCGCGACGCCGACAAGCGCTCCATCTTCGATCTCGCCAAGGAGATCGATCGGCTGTCGGCGGCCATCCGCGACGGCAAGGCGACCCGCGAGGACATGACCGGCGGCACCTTCACGATCTCGTCGCTCGGGCAGCTGGGCGGCGTGCTGGCCACGCCGATCATCAACTTCCCCGAGAGCGGCATCATGGGCGTGCACAAGATCGCCGAGAAGCCGGCCGTCAAGGACGGCCAGATCGTCATCCGCCAGCTCATGAACCTGTCGATCAGCGTCGATCACCGGATCGCCGACGGCTACGACGGCGCCATGCTCCTGCAGGACATCAAGGCCCTGCTCGAGGATCCGACGCTCATGTTCATGGAGATGATCTAACCGATGGAGCCGGCGGCTCCTGCGTCGAGCAGCGCTTTCGGGCCTCCCGCGGGTAGCGCCGCGGCGTACTTCGCCGGCGACGAGGTCGCCAAGGCCACCGGCCTGCTCCAGATCCTGCGCGCCGACGGCACGGTCAACGCCGCGTCGATCCCGGCGGTGTTCGGCTTCGGCTCGCCCGATCGCGAGCTGGCGCTGAACCTGTACCGCCACATGCAGCTCATCCGCATCATGGACGAGCGCCTGCTGGCGCTGCAGCGGCAGGGGCGCATCGGCTTCTACGGCGAGGCGCGTGGCCAGGAGGCGGCGGTGATCGGCTCGGCGGCGGCGCTGCGCAAGGGCGACTGGATCGTGCCCGCCCTGCGCGAGGCCGGCGTCGGCCTCTACGTGGGCATGCCGCTGCGCTCGTACATCGCGCAGATCTTCGGGAACGTGAACGACCCGACCAAGGGCCGCCAGATGCCCTGCCACCCGTGCGACAAGGGCGTGAACTACGTCGTCATGTCGTCGTGCGTGTCCACGCAGATCCCGCACGCCGTGGGCATCGCCATGGCCATGAAGATCTCGGGCGCGCGCGGCCAGTGCGCCATCGGCTACATGGGCGACGGCGGCACCAGCGAGGCCGACTTCCACGTGGCGCTGAACTTCGCCGGCGTCTACAAGGCGCCGGTGGTGCTGTTCTGCCAGAACAACCAGTGGGCCATCTCGACGCCGGGCAAGGTGCAGACCGCGTCGGAGACCATCGCGATCAAGGGCCTCGCCTACGGGGTCGAGGCGCTGCGCGTCGACGGCAACGACGTGCTCGCGGTGCTCGCGGCCACGCGCTACGCCTGCGACAAGGCGCGCCGTGGCGACGGGCCGACCTTCATCGAGGCGCTCACGTACCGGGTCTCGGCGCACTCGTCCTCCGACGATCCCTCGCGCTACCGCGACGAGAACATCACCCTCGACTGGCGGCAGAAGAAGGACCCGATCGTGCGCATGCGCCTGTGGCTGCGCGGGCTCGGCTGGCTCGGCGAGGCCGACGATGCTCGCCTCGCCGAGGACATCGAGAAGCAAGTCCGCGACGCGACCGCCGCCGAGGAAGCGGTGGCGCTGCCGGGCGTCGAGTCGCTCATCCAGGACGTCTTCGAGACGCCCACGCGGCATCTAACCGAGCAAATGAACGCCTACTTGCGCGACGTCGCTGAACGTCCACCGCAGCAGAAAGGACACTGACATGGCCACCGAAGTCATCCGTACCGACGCCGTCGTGATCGGCAGCGGCCCGGGCGGCTACCCCGCGGGCATCCGCCTCGGGCAGCTCGGCGTGAAGACCCTCGTGATCGAGAAGGAGAAGGCCGGCGGCGTGTGCCTGAACGTCGGCTGCATCCCCTCGAAGGCGCTCATCCACGCCGCGAAGATGTACGACAAGCTGTCTCACTCCGAGGACATCGGCATCAAGCTGACCTCGCCTCCGCAGATCGACTGGGCGCAGACGATCAAGTGGAAGGAATCGGTCACGACCAAGCTGACCACCGGCGTGAAGCAGCTCATCAAGGCCAACGGCGCCGAGCTCATGGCGGGCGAGGCCACGTTCGTGGCGCCCGGCGTGCTCGACGTCAAGAAGCCCGACGGCACGACCGTGCGCATCGAGGCCAAGAGCATCGTGATCGCGACCGGCTCGCGCCCGGTGCAGATCCCGGGCTTCGCCTACGAGGGCAAGCGCGTCATCGACTCGACCGGCGCGCTCGCGCTCACCGAGATCCCCAAGCGGCTCGCGGTGGTCGGCGGCGGCTACATCGGCCTCGAGCTCGGCACCGTGTTCGCCAAGCTGGGCACCAAGGTTACCGTCGTCGAGGCGCTGCCCAACTTGCTGACCGGCATGGAGCCCGAGTGCGTCGCGGTCGTCGCCCGCAAGCTGAAGAAGCTGGGCGTCGAGGTCCTGCTCGAGGCCAAGGCCAAGGGCTGGGAGGACAAGGGCGACCGCGCCGTGCTGTCGATCGAACAGAAAGACGGCACCATCGCCAAGCTCGACTGCGACAAGATCCTGGTGACCGTGGGCCGCCGGCCCAACACCGACGCGCTCGGCCTCGACAAGGCGGGCGTCAAGCTCGACCCGCGCGGCTTCATCATCACCGACAAGCAGCTCAAGACCAACGTGCCCGGCATCTACGCCATCGGCGACTGCACGCTCGGCCTCATGCTCGCGCACAAGGCGACCAAGGAGGGTGAGGTCGTCGCCGAGGTCATCGCCGGCCGCAAGGCCGAGCAGGACGCCAAGACCATCCCCGCGGTCGTGTTCACCGACCCGGAGATCGCCTCGGCCGGCCTCACCGAGGCCGAGGCCAAGGCGCTCGGCCGCAAGCTGAAGATCGGCAAGTACCCGTTCTCGGTGCTCGGCCGCGCGCTCTCCGTCAACGAGCTGGACGGCTTCGCCAAGGTCATCGCCGACGCCGAGACCGAAGAAGTCCTGGGCGTCCACGTGGTCGGCAACGGCGCCGCCGAGATCATCTCGGAAGGCGCGCTCGCCATCGAGATGGGCGCCGTGCTCCACGACATCGGGCTCACGGTGCACCCGCACCCGTCCTTGCCCGAGGCCATCATGGAAGCCGCCAAGCACGCCCTCGGCGAGGCGATCCACCTGATCAACAAGTAGCGCCGGGGCGCGCGGCGCCCAGCCCCGCAACGTCTACGGCGAGAGCACCCCGCCGCCCGGGTCGAAGCCGCCGCCGATGACTCCGAGCCCGCCGCCCCCGGTGTTGCTCAGATACGCGATGAACGCGTCGAAGCCGCCGCTCGCGGCCAGCATGGCCTTGTCGTCCAGCGTGGTGTTGCCGCTGAAGCGCCCGCCCAGGAGCAGGTCCCCGCCGCTGCGCGCCGCGATCCCGGTCGCGACGGTCGTCCCCGCGCCGCCGAAGTTGCGCGCCCACGCCACCGCGAGCTGGGAGCTGAACCGGACCACCAGCGCGTCCACGCCTCCGATGCGCGCGAGGTTGAAGAGGCCGACGGTGAGCGTCGGTCCATTCAGGGCGCCGGCGAGCACCACGCCGCCCCCTGGTGACGCCGTGACCGCGGCGGCCGAGACC
Organism: Haliangiales bacterium; assembly: GCA_046595695.1. GTDB lineage: Bacteria > Myxococcota_A > Polyangia > Haliangiales > SHYZ01 > JBKJOI01. The sequence goes on from JBKJOI010000840.1 coordinate 9,645, forward strand.
GCGCCGCTCGTGGCCAGGACCTGCGCCCCGGCGCCGCCCGTGCCGTCGGGCGCCATCTTCTTCACGAAGATCGCCTGCTGGCCGTTCGTGAAACCCTCGAGCTGTCCGCCGCTGCCGCTCCTGAACCACAGCGCGCCGGAGAAGTTGATCGCGGCGTAGACCGCGGCACCGTCCCAGGCCACACCGGCCCAGGTCGCCGTGCCGTTGAACGGCGCGGTGCTGCCACCGAAGAAGCGGTGCCAGCTGTACGTGTTGGCAGCCATCTTGGTCACGAACGTGCTGCTGTTGCCGCCCGGGTTCGTCTGCTCGCCACCCGTCGCGCCCGGCTTGAAGTCGATCACTCCGCTGCCGTCGAAGACGCCGCCCACGTACACGTTGCTCGAGCTATCTCCCACGACGTCGGTGGCGATGCATCCGGCGGCGTTGGTGAACGCGCGCGCGCTGGCCAGCGTGCCTGCCCCGCTCCACCAGGTGACGAAGCAGTCGAAGCCACCGGTGCTGGTCAGCGTGGTGCCGCCGAGGGCGTTCTGGAACTGTCCGACCGTGACCACCTGGCCGTTCGCAAGCACGGTGATGGCGTTTGCCGCCTGGCTGCCGGCGCCGCCCATGGCCCGGGCCCAGGTCACCGCGCCATTCGACGCCGCCATCTTGACCACAAAGGCATCGGTGCTGGTGGCGGTGAGCTGCGTGCTGCCGGCCCGCAGGACACCGGTGAAGTAGCCGGTCACCACCGGGTTCCCCGAGGCGTCGACCGCCACGTCCATGGCATCGCCCTGGCCGGCGCCGCCGAGCTGCTTCAGCCAGATCACATTGCCCGTGCTGTTGAGCTTGGCGACGAAGACGTCGCGTCCGCCTTCGCTGCTCAGCGTGCGGTTGATCAGGATCGCGGCGCCCTCGAAGGTGCCGACCGCGTACGCGTTGCCACTCGCGTCGTAGGCGACCGCGCGCGTCATGTCGGTGAGCGTGCTCGACAGCCGGTTCGACCAGCCGTTGTTGTTGGCCCAGTCGGGGAAGTTGTCGCAGAGGTCGCCGCGCGCGTCCCCGTCGCCGTTTTGTTGCATGCCGTTGCCGGTGAACTTGCAATTGTCGCAGGTGTCGCCGACGCCATCGCAGTCCTGGTCCTGCTGGTTGGCGTTCGAGACCGTCGGGCAGTTGTCGCAGGGGTTGGCCACGCCGTCGGCGTCGCCGTCGCCCTGATCGGCGCTCACCACGAACGGGCAGCGGTCGCAGGCGTCGCCGAGACCGTCGTGATCGCGGTCCTCGCCCTCGTCGTTGACCGTCGGGCACACGTCGCAGGCGTCGCCACGGCCGTCGCCGTCGGCGTCCGCTTGACCACCGTTCGCGATGCCCGGGCAGTTGTCGCACGCGTCGCCGTGGCCGTCGCCGTCAGCATCGATCTGGTTGTTGCGGACGTCCGGGCAGTTGTCGCACTTCTTGGGTACGCCGTCGTAGTCGGCGTCACCGCCGATGTCGGCGATCTCGGGCCCGCAGACGTCGCAGGCGTCGCCGAAGCTGTCGCCGTCGAGGTCGGCCTGCGTCGGGTTCGCCATGTAGAGGCAGTTGTCGCAGCCGTCGCCGACGCCGTCGTGGTCCCAGTCGGCTTGCGCGGCGTTCGGGCTGCCCAGGCAGTTGTCGCAGGTGTCACCGACGCCGTCGTTGTCGGCGTCGGTGCCGCCGTCCTCCGGACCCACGCAGCAGGCGTCACCGAGGCCATCGAGGTTCGCGTCCTCCTGGCCCGGGTTGTAGACCTCGGGGCAGTTGTCCTTCCTGGTCACGATCGCGTCCTCGTCGGGGTCGCAGGCGTCGCCGACGTGGTCCATGTTCGAGTCTTCCTGGCCGGGGTTGTACTGCAAGGGGCAGTTGTCACAGGACTCGACGATCGAGTCGGAGTCCCAGTCGACCATGTCGACGCTGGTCGGCCCGGGGTTGTTGCAGTAGTACGGCGCGAAGACGTTGCCGTAGATGCGGGTCACGTTCGCCGGCGTGCGCAACGGTCCGAATTGCGTCAGGTGGTAGGCCAGGCCGTCGAGCGCACCCTCACGCGGCGTCTCGTGCACGACGCGGTCGCTGAGGACGGTTCGGTGGGGATGGAACTCGGGCTTGGCTTCCCTCTGGTTGGTGAGGTCCTTCTTGGGTCGGACTCCCGGCTCGACCGCGTAGTGCTCGAAGTCATCGGGGTTGTCGAGGCTGTTGATGGAGTGCACGCCCAGGCTGTAGCCATGGAGCGGCCCGGCACCGCCGAGCCAGTCGCCGAAGTTCGACAGCTTGGCCGGCTCGCCGTACTCGAACGACTGCTCGGCCAGCAGCAGGCCGGGGATCTCGTTGGCCGCCTTCTCCAGCGAGACATAGTTCTCGAACTGCACCGCCATCAGCTTGTTCAGCTGGATGGCGTTCCAGAGCGCCGGAGCGCGGTTCACGATCACGCCGGGTTGGCCGGGCGTCACGCCCCAGTAGCGGCGCATCTCCTTCACGGTCTTGCCTGCGAGCTCGCTGAACTCCTCGCTCGCGGCCAGCACCTCGGTGAGCGTGACGGCCTTCTCGTTGATCTCCTCGAGCGACATGGGGGCGCTCGACAGCAGATCGTCGAGCACCTGCTCCTGGCCGGCTTCGGCCATGATCTCGCGCACCTTCGCCGCATGGATCGGGTCGACCGCCATGTCCTCGCGCAGGAAGGCGATGTTGATCATCATGTCGTGGCTGGCGTCGCCGAGCGCGTCCTCGAGGCGGCTGTAGGTCTCGGCCAGGTTCACGACCTCGGGGAAGACGTCGCCGACCACGTCGTGGCAAAGCGGCCCGACGAGGTCCTTGATCTTCTGCTTCACGGGCGCGCCCAGGTAGTCGAAGACCAGCGTCTCGAGGACGATGTAGACGATCTTGGCCAGCGTGCCATCGATGCCGAAATCCTCGAGGTGCGGAGTGAAGACGTAGCCGATGGTGTCGCTGAAGTAGAAGCCGAGCATCTTGCGCAGGTTGACCCCCACCTTGCCGTGATCGACCAGGCCGGGATCCTGCGGCTCCTCGGCCTCCTCGCCAAACAGGCAACGGTCGATCATCGCTGGACCTGTCGAAGGTGGTGCACCGATGCCGGCAGCGATGTAGCCCTTGATCTTGTCCTCGAGGTCCTCGTACCAGGGGTAGCGCTTGCACGAGTCGGCCACGAGCTCGGTGGTGTTCGTGCCCTCGATGATGTTCTGGATCGCGCAGTGCGAGAGCTCGAGGTAACGCCAGCTCTGCTCCTCGAGGTACGCCGCGCGCGCCGCGAACATGAGCGAGGGCGTCAGGATCGGGATGTCCAGGTCGGGGCAGAACAGGCCGAGCGTGACCCAACAGAGCGCCTCGCTGACGAAGTTACGGATCTCGTTCACCAGCTCGCCGAGTTCCTGGGTGAGATCGCCCAGGTACTCGCCGATGAAGGGCAGATCGCGCAGGCGGCTCTCGACGTGGTTGACCAGCCAGCGCACCGGGTCGAGCGACTGGCCGGCGAAGCGCTGGGTCAGATCGTCGAAGAAGGCCTTCAGGTCGAGGATGGCCTTGAGGTGCGGGCCGCCCATCTGTGAATCACGCGATTCGAGGAAGAGGTAGTGAAGGAACTCGATCGGCGCCTCGATCTCGGTGCTCGACAGGAACTCGGCCATGCCGGCGCTGGTGGTGAAGCGATCGGGCGAGTTGTCGCACAGCGGCGCGTCACTCTCGCGATCGTGGTAGCCGAGGATGCCGGGCATCGGACACCGCTCGGGCTTGAGCGAGCAGTTGATCTGGATGCAGTCGTTGGCGCGCTGGACGATCTTGCCGTCCTGGTCGCGCACCACGATGATCGAGTCGGGGTTGCAGGAGCCCGGCATCGGGACCATCTCGTCGATGAAGTCCCGCTCGGCGCACGCCGGGTTGGGCGTCTCGCCGGGAGCCTGCGGGCCCGGACAGATGCTGCCCTCGATGGGTTGGCACTCGGGCGGCAGCGTGGTCGAGTCCTCGAAGATCTGGTCGGCCTCGGCGGGCGAGACGCACACTTGGCGCCACGGATCGCAGGCGCCCCACGGGTTCTGCGGCTTGTCCATGCAGCGATCGGTGGCTGCACCGGGGAACACGCCACCCTGTGCGAACGCGGGATCGAGCGCGTTGCAGTAGCTCCAGCGCTCGGGCTGCGGACCCGGGCAGGCGATCCCCTGCGGCAGCGAGTTGCCGTCGGGCAGGACGACGCCGTTATTGCCCGGAATCTTGGGATCCGTGGAGTTAGGATCTACGGCAAAGCGCGCGGCAGTGAACAGATCGGACGTCACGTAGCCGTCGACGAAGGTCTCGACGACGATGTGCTTCACCTCTTCGGTGGCGGAGCCGTACATGCCGCCGCCGTGGGTGAAGTCGAAGTTGCCGCCGGACAGCCGGTTCACGTACTCGTGCATGAACGAGTCGCCCGACATGTGCAGGAGGTAGCCGTACGAGAACGCGATCGCCTGCAGGCGCTTGTGAAACTCCGGCGTCCCGAACGCCGCGTCGGCGTGGAACCGGTACGCCTCGGCGAGGATGATGAGCCCCCAGTCGATCGAGCGCCAGGTCCACGTCGACAGGTCCCACCGCTTGTGCGTGGGTATGGAGACCGAGACGTCGGCCATGGAGGGGTCGTGATCCAGCTTCTTGCGGAGAAACGTCGCCTCCTTGGGCGCGCCCGGCGGCGCGCCGACGGGGACCTCGAAGCGTGCGTGGTCGACGTGAGTGGTCTGGTTGCCCCAGATCACATCGGGGTAGCCGTCGGGGCCGATGGTCCCGGCGCGCACGTACGCCGGGTACAGGTAGATCGCGAGCTGCAGGAGCGGGCCGCCGGAAACGGTGCCGCTCGGCATGGTCTCGAGTGGGGTGCCCCAGGGCTGGCCATAGCCGGCCACGGGCACCTCGAGCACGTCGGTCCACTCGCAGATCGGCATGCCCGTCGCGGCCAGGCAGAACTCGGTGATGGCCTCCTCGGTCGGCCCGTCACCCGGCGACTCGGAGGGCAGACCCAGCGCCTTCGCCTCGTAGCGGTGCGGGTGCACCATGCCCGGGAAGTACGCCTTGCCGTCGACGATATCTGACATCGCGATGTTCGCGGTGTAGACGTGCGTCTTGATCTTGAAGGCGTGCGCGTAATGGAGGGGCACCGCTCCGATCGTCAAGGACACGATGGTCGCGGCGATGAGCCGAGCGGCGAGAGAACGCGGCGTGATGCTGGTTCTGGACATGCGGAGGCCTCTGCCCCGCGGTAAGGCAACATCCGATCCAGCGGACGTGCGCAAACGCGCGCGCCGAGAACTCCCAGAGACGCCGTGAGTTACGCGCTCTTCACGTAAGATCCCGGGGCGGCGTGGATGGCCCCGGGGCGGCGCATGGCTCGACAGATCGTCTAGGCAGATCGTCTAGGCAGATCGTCTAGGCAGCCCGGCCGTACCGGCTGCTAGACTCCTCGCCGAACGTGCCCGAAGAGCTCCTCGATCTCGGCCTCGCTGACTACGCTGGTACCTGGCAGCAGCAGCTCGATCTCGTCACCGCCCGGCAGCGCGACGAGGCACCCGACACCCTGCTGCTGGTCGAGCACCCGCACGTGATCACGCTCGGGCGCGCGCAGAAGGCCAAGGCCAACGTCGTGCTGCCCGGCGACGTGCCGGTCGTCGAGGTCGAGCGCGGCGGCGACGTGACCTACCACGGTCCCGGGCAGCTCGTGGCCTACCCGATCCTGCACCTCGTCGAGGCCGAGCGCGACCTGCACCGCTTCCTGCGCAACCTCGAGGAAGGCATGATCCGCGCGCTCGCCGACGTCGGCGTCGCAGGCGCCACGCGGCGCGCCGGGGCGACCGGGGTCTGGATCGGCGCGCCCGGCGAGGACGGCCTGCCGCCGCGCAAGATCGCGTCGATCGGCATCGCCTGTCGCAAGTGGGTCACCTTCCACGGCCTGGCGCTGAACGTCGCGACCGACCTGGCGTACTTCACGCGCATCAACCCGTGCGGCTTCGAATCGAGTGTCATGACCTCGGCCTCCGTCGAGGCGGGCCGCGCCATCAGCCTCGCCGAGGTGAAGCCGAGACTCGTGGCGCGCCTCGGCGAGACGCTCGGCCGTTCGTTCCGCGCCCGCGCGGCGTAGCGCGACGCGTGCGGTCACTCGCCGCGCGAGCGGCGCAGCGTGGCCTCGAGGAGGGGCAACATCAGCTTGTCCTTCGGGTGCGGCGACCTGCGCTTGAAGCGTACGATCGATTCGAGCCCGAGCACCCGAACCGATGTGGCGTCGAAGGGAATCTCGACCGATTCGGCGAGGAGCGCGTCGTAGTCGCGACCTTCCTCGATGGCGCCCAGGACGTCGAGCGCTCCGAGGTCGGTCGTGAGAAGGTTGTGACCGAGGCCCTGGATGAGCTCGCGACGCGGTGGCAGCGGCGGTCCAGGTCGCCCGCGATAGCGCGCGTGCAGCTCGGTGAGCAGCGCCATCAACGCGTCCACGTTGGCGTCATCTCGGGCCGGAACGATGTCGACGTCTCGCGTCGTGATGGTCGCGCCCTGGCTGACGGCGGCGAGCCCGCCGACGAGGACGAAGCGGATCCGCGCCGCGACCAGCCTATCGAGGATCGCGGTGAGATCGGACGGCGGCAAAACCCAGCTCCAGCTTCTCGACGGTGCGAAGAACTCGATCGTTGCTGAGCAGACGCTCGCGCACGTTCATCAAGAGCATCTCGTCGATCAGCGTGAGGTCGACCGTCTCGTCGACCGTCTCGACCGCATCATCGACCGTCTCGTCGATCTCTCCAGCCGCGTCGCTCAGCAGCAGCTCTTTCTCCATCCGCACGCTGCGCATGCTAGCACGCGCCCCGTGGCCCAGGATTGCCCCGGAGGGCCTGCGGCGGCGAGACGCTGCAC
>JBKJOI010000437.1:0-15602 GCA_046595695.1 Haliangiales bacterium
CGACGAGGACGACGACGACGACGCGCCCGAGAAGCCCAAGGCGCGCGCGGCCGCCGCGGGCAAGCGCAAGCCCACCGAGCCCACGTTCGACCCGCGCGCGCTGGACGACGGCGCGCCCGTCGAGGAGCTGGCTGGCGACACCGTGCGCGTCGGTGAGCCGCCGCACGGCGCGTTCGATCCCGTGATCGTCGAGGCCAAGCCGAAGCGCAAGAAGAAGGACGCCGCGCTGGTCGGCGACGAGGCCACCGCGGCCGCGGCCACCGGCACGCTGCTCGGCCTGGGCAGCGCGCCGCCGCAGCCGGCCACCGCCGCGGGCGAGATCGCGGCCGCCGCGCCGCTCGCCTCCGCGGTCGCCGCCGCCGCCGCCGAGGCGCGCCTCGAGCCGGTGATCGTCGAGTCGGTGTTCCAGAAGGACTCCAAGAAAGGCATGAAGGAGAAGGAGAAGCAGGTGGCGGAGAACCGCCCCGACTTCATCCCGCTCGGCGACGGCGTCTACCGCTTGCCCTCGGTGTCGCTGCTCAAGTACGACGACGCCGGCGTGCAGATCGACAAGAACGCCATGCTCGAGATGTCGGCGCGCCTCACCCAGACGCTCGCCGATTACGGCATCAAGGGCGAGGTCCAGGCGATCCGCCCGGGGCCGGTCGTCACCATGTACGAGTTCGCGCCCGCGCCGGGCACGCGCGTGTCCAAGATCGCCAGCCTCGACAACGACATCGCGATGCGCCTCGAATCGCCCAGCGTGCGCATCGTGGCGCCGATCCCGGGCAAGGCGGTGATCGGCGTCGAGGTCCCCAACAAGATCCGCGAGACCGTCTACCTGAAGGAGATCATCGCCGACGACGTCTTCGTGAAGTCCAAGTCCAAGCTGACCATGGCGCTGGGCAAGGACATCGAGGGCCGCCCGGTGTCGTTCGATCTCGCCAAGATGCCGCACCTCCTGGTCGCCGGCACCACCGGCTCGGGCAAGTCGGTCTGCGTGAACACCATGATCGCGTCGATCCTCTACAACGCGACACCCGAAGAAGTGCGCATGATCATGGTCGACCCCAAGATGCTCGAGCTCTCGATCTACGAGGGCATCCCGCACCTCTTGCTGCCGGTGGTGACCGATCCCAAGAAGGCCAACCTGGCGCTGCGCTGGGCGGTCGAGGAGATGGAGCGCCGCTACGAGCTGCTCGCCGAGGCGGGCGTGCGCGACATCTCGACCTACAACCGCAAGGTCGAGAAGGCGCTCGAGATCGCCGCGGAGGCCCGCGCGGCCGAGCCCATCGAGGTCACCTCGCTCGACGACGCGGCCGCCACCAGCGGCTCGGTCGAGGGCGAGATCACCGACGAGGACAGCGGCGCCGCGGTGCGGCAGCTCGAGCTCAAGGCCGCCGCGGCCAGGCCGCCCGCGCGCAAGATGCCGTTCATCGTGGTCGTCATCGACGAGTTCGCCGATCTCATGATGGTCGCGCCCAAGGACATCGAGACCTCGGTGGCGCGCATCGCGCAGAAGGCGCGCGCCTGCGGCATCCACCTCATCCTCGCCACGCAGCGTCCCTCGGTGGACGTGATCACCGGCCTCATCAAGGCCAACTTCCCCTCGCGCATCGCCTTCAAGGTCGTGCAGCGCAACGACTCGCGCACCGTGCTCGACCAGAACGGCGCCGAGGCACTGCTGGGGCAGGGCGACATGCTGTTCTCGGATCGCGGCGGCGCGCTGCGGCGCGTGCACGGCTGCCTGGTGCAGGACGAGGAGATCCACGCCATCGTCGCGCACCTCAAGAAGCAGGCGAAGCCGGTCTACGACATGGACATCCTCAAGCCGCGCGAGGAGGAGGACGGCGCCGGCGGCGAGGTCGCGGTCGAGGACGACCTCTCCGACGATATGTACGACAAGGCCGTCTCGCTGGTCGCCGAGACCCGCCAGGCGTCGATCTCGATGATCCAGCGGCGCCTGCGCGTCGGCTATAACCGCGCCGCGCGCATGGTCGAGCGCATGGAGAAGGAAGGCATCGTGGGCGCGCCCGACGGCACGAACCGCCGCGAAGTGTTGATCTCCGCTGCCTGATCGGTCGATAACTCCTCGGAACTGCTGGGTTGAATCCCTGGGCCTCCTGGTGCGTCCCTAGTACACGCGAAACAAACCCCGGCCCGGCCGGGTTACGCACCAGGACGCATCGGACAGGCCACCAGGAAGCTCGCAGGAAGACACAGGAGACCGCTCATGTTCGGGTTCAGCTTCGGCTTCAGCAAGGCACTCGTCGGGTTCATCGCGCTGATGCACGGCCAGGTGGCCGCGCTGCCCCAGAAGGCCGCGCCTGCCAGGGCCATACCGGTCGTCGCGCAGGCGACGCCCGCGCCCGCCAAGCCCGCGCCCGCCAAGCCTGCGCCCGCGCCGGTGCCCACGCCCGTCGTCGCGCAGCCGATCGCGCCCGCGCCGGCCGCCGGGCCGACCGCCGCCCAGGTCGTCGTCGGCGTGCAGGGCTACTACAAGGCCACCAGCAAGCTCGAGGCGAAGTTTCGCCAGAAGTTCACCAACACGGTGGTCGGCAAGACCTCGATCTCCGACGGCAAGGTCTACATCGAGAAGCCCGGCAAGATGCGCTGGGACTACAGCGCGCCCGACAAGAAGCACTACATCTCCGACGGCACCACGCTGTGGGTCTACGAGGTCGCCAACAAGCAGGCGTTCAAGCAGACGCTGCAGAACGAGCTGCTGCCGGTCGCGATCACCTTCCTCTACGGGCAGGGCGATCTGGCCAAGGACTTCAACGCCTCGCTGACCCCCGGCAAGTTCGGCGGCAAGGGCGACCTGGTCGTGCAGCTGGTGCCCAAGGCGCCGACCGCGCAGTACAAGACGCTCTGGCTGGTCGTCGATCCGGTCGACTTCCACGTCAAGGAGTCGGTCGTCGAGGACGTCTCGAACAACCTGAACTCGTTCGCGTTCTCGAGCGTGAAGACGAACGCCGACGCGAAGTACGTGGGCGCCAAGCTGTTCAAGTTCACCCCGCCCAAGGGCGTCAAGGTCATCACCCCGCCCACGCCCGGTCCGGCCGCGCCGCCCGCTACCAAGGCCGCTTCGCCCACCACCAAGTAGCGGCGGTCTTCAAGAAGATCGGGCCACTCGTCCGACCCGCCGCGTGGAGTAAGCTTCGCGCGCGATGACGTCGAACTTCCTCCTCAAGAAGCACCCCGTCTTCCCCGGCCGCCCCGGTCCGCTGCTGCTCGTCATCATGGATGGCGTCGGCATCGGCGCGCGTGACGAGGCCGACGCGGTGCACCTGGCGCGCACGCCCACGCTCGACGCGCTCTGGTCGGGGCATCCGCACGTGGCGCTGCGCGCGCACGGCACGGCCGTGGGCATGCCCTCCGACGCCGACATGGGCAACAGCGAGGTCGGCCACAACGCGCTCGGCTGCGGCCGCATCTACGACCAAGGCGCCAAGCTGGTCGCCAACGCGATCGCCGACGGCTCGATGTTCCGCGGCGAGACCTGGAACGAGCTCGTCGACCACGTGCTGCAGCGCGACAGCGCGCTGCACTTCATCGGCCTGCTCTCCGACGGCAACGTGCACTCGCACCTCGATCACCTGGCGGCCATGCTGGGCGAGGCGGCACGCCGCGGCGTGAAGAAGATCTTCGTGCACCCGCTGCTCGATGGCCGCGACGTGCCGGATCACTCGGCGGGCCGCTACCTCGATCGCCTCGAGACCACGCTGCGCCTGACCGGCGGCGCGATCGCCTCGGGCGGCGGCCGCATGGTCGTCACCATGGACCGCTACGACGCCGACTGGCGCATCGTCGAGCGCGGCTGGAACGCGCACGTGCACGGCATCGCGCGCCGCTTCCCCTCGGCACAGGCGGCGCTCGAGACGCTGCGCGCCGAGACGCCCGGCATCTCGGATCAGAACCTGCCGGCGTTCGTGATCGCGCAGGACGGCCAGCCGGTGGGCCCGATTCGCGACGGCGACTCGGTGATCTTCTTCAACTTCCGCGGCGACCGCGGGATCGAGATCTCGCGCGCGTTCGAGGAGGGCTCGAGCTTCGACAGGTTCGATCGCGGCATCGCGCCGCGCGTCCACTACGCCGGGATGATGCAGTACGACGGCGACTACCACATCCCCAAGCGCTACCTGGTCACGCCGCCTGCGATCGATCGCACGATGGGCGAGTACCTGGTGCACAACCGCGTGCCCCAGCTCGCCATCAGCGAGACGCAGAAGTACGGCCACGTGACCTACTTCTGGAACGGCAACCGCGGCGGCATGTTCGACCAGCGCCTCGAGACCTACGTCGAGATCCCGTCGGATACGCTGCCCTTCGAGGAGCGGCCGTGGATGAAGGCCGCCGAGATCACCGACCGCCTGGTCGCCGAGCTGCGCGCCGGCCACCACCGCTTCCTGCGCGTGAACTACGCGAACGGCGACATGGTCGGGCACACCGGCCACCGCGACGCGGCCATCTTGGCGGTCGAGTGCGTGGACATGCAGCTCGCGCGGCTGGGCCGCGAGATCCAGCGCCTGGGCGGCACCATGATCGTGACCGCCGACCACGGCAACGCCGACGAGATGTACGAGCGCGGCAAGGCCGGCGAGATCCTGCGCGACAAGCTGAGCGGCGTGCCGGTGCCCAAGACCGCCCACACGCTCAACCCGGTGCCCTTCGTGGTCTTCGATCCGCTGCGCAAGGACGGCGAATATGTGATCGATCCCGCACAACAGTCGGTGGGCGGCACGGGCGGGCCGCCCGGCCTGGCGACGGTGGCGGCCACGTGCCTGAACTTCCTGGGTTTCGAGGCACCTGCCGACGAGACCCCGAGTCTCTTGAAGTTTGGCTAGCTTCGACTACTCTCGAAGAAGTTTCATGAACCCCAGGGCGTTGATATTTGCCGGCGTCGTCGTGCTCGTGGGCATGGCGGGCTTCCTGCTCCTGCAGACGACCACGGTGACGTCTTCGGGAGTGCGGGTCGGGCAGGTCCCGGTCGCGGCCGCTGCGTGCCACGACGAGGCCGACTGCCTGCCCAACTTCAAGGCCGTCACCGTCGACGGCCACGAGCTCTCACGCGCGGACCTCGTCGGCAAGACCGTGCTGGTGAACTTCTGGGCGACCTGGTGCGGCCCGTGCGTGAAGGAGCTGCCGGCGCTGCAGGCGACCTTCCAGCGCTTGACCGGCGAGGGCTTCGTGATCGTCGGCATCGCGCAGGACGGCACCGACGAATCGATCCGCCAGTTCGCGCTCGCACACGGTGTCACCTACCCGATCGTTCGCTCGACCCCGGCGCTGGATCGCGCGTTCGGTGGGCGCCCGGGGCTCTTGCCGACCTCGTTCCTCTATGGTCCCGATGGTCACATGAAGCAGCAGTGGCAGCGCGCGCTCGACGAAGGCGACCTGGGCACGGTCCTGGCGCGTTGAGCGCCGGCCGTCTCGCGACGGCGGTGGGCCTCGCGACAGCGACGGCGGCGTGCCTGGTAGCGGGCTGCAGCCGCGGTGAATCGACGACGGCGCGACCCGCCGCGGCGGACGCGGCCCCGCCGACCACGCCCACCACGACCCGGGCGGCCGCGCCGCTGCCGGCGCCCGCCTGCGCAGAGGCCGACTGCCTGCCCGGGTTCCGCACGACCACGATCGACGGCGCGCCGCTGTCGACCGACGACCTGCGCGGCAGGCCCACGCTGGTCATGTTCTGGGCCTCGTGGTGCGAGCCCTGCATCTCCGACGGGCCGACCATCTCCGCGCTGTACGAGGCGCGTCGCGGCAAGGGCTTCGCGATGGTGGGCCTGTCGCGCGACGAGGCCGACGACGCGACCATGCGGCGCTTTCGCGATCACTACAAGCTCGCCTACCCGATCGCGCGCGTGCCCGACGGCGACGCGACCTTCGCGGCGTTCGGCGCGCCCGGCGACGTGCCGACCTTCCTGCTCTACGGGCCCGACGGACACCGCGCGGCGCGCTTCACCGGCGCGTTACCCGCGACGATCCTCGAGCGCGAGCTGGATCGGCTGGTCGTGCCGGCCGCGCCCTGACCGGCGCCCCGGCGCGTCCCCGACCTCAGGCCCTGACGAACGGGTTCTTGCGCGCCTCGTCGCCGATCGTGGTGGTCGGGCCGTGCCCGGGCACGACGATGGCGTCGGGATCGCGGGTGTACAGCCGATCGCGGATCGACGACAGCAGGAGCGCCGAGTCGCCGCCGGGCAGATCGGTGCGCCCGACGCTGCGCTGGAACAGGGTGTCGCCCGAGAACAGCAGCGTCTTCTTGTCGGCCTCGTCGCGGACCTCGAAGCAGACCGAGCCGGGCGTGTGGCCGGGCGTGTGGATCACCAGCGCCGAGCGCTTGCCGAACGCGATCTCGTCGCCGTGCGCAAGCCGGCGGTCGAGCGGCAGGACCTCGCGCACGCGCCAGCCGAACATGGCGGCCTGCATGGCGATGCCGTCGTAGAGGAAGAGGTCGTCGGGGTGCAATGCGATGTCGCCGCCGTGGGCCTCCTTGACGTCGCGCGTGGCCATGATGTGGTCGAGGTGGGCGTGGGTGTGCACGATCGCGCGCACGGTCAGGTCGTAGTGCTTGATGACCTGGTCGATGCGCGCGAAGTCGCCGCCTGGATCGACGACCACGGCGTCCTTGGAGTCGCCGTCGGCGATGATGGTGCAGTTGCAGCCGAGCTGGCCGACGGGGAAGGTCTCGCGGAGCAACATGGTGGCGAAGTATAGGATCAGCGGCGGGCGAACGAACGGTGCGCGATGAAAGCCGCCGAAAAGTTGCGCCCCGGAGCCGGGAGGTTCAAAAAGGCAATCATGGAGCCTTCTCGCCGCGAAGCGTCGCTCGCTGACAGATCCTCGTGGTCCGTGGGCTCGGCGCTCGCCTGGGCCGCCATGGCGTGCGGCCTCGCGCTCGCCGCCGTGCTGTTCGTCTGACCGGCTGACGAGCGGACGCGGTTCCGGAAGGCGCGCGCGCCGCTACGCGAGCTCGCGCGCCAGCCGGGCCGCCACGTCCAGGATGGGCAGGACCGCGGCCGCGCCGCAGCCGTCGCCGCGCGTGCCGCCGAGCTCGGCGAGCGCTGACGCGGGCAGCTGGTACCCGGCCGCCGAGGGTGCGAGGCGAGCCGCCAGGCGACCCGCCGCATCGGCGCTGGGACCGTCGAGGATCACCGGAACGTGCATGGCCGCGCCGGCGATGCACAGGCCGGCGAGCACGCCGTGCTGCAGGCCGCCGGCGCGCGCGAGCGCCTCGAGCGGCGCGAGCGCCGCGAGCGCCGCGATGAGCCCGCGCGCGGCGGCGCGGCCCGCGGGTGCGAGGTCGCCGAGCGCGATCACGTCGACGCCCTCCGACGCGAGCGAGAGCGCGAGCGCGATGCCGGTCTGCACCGCCATGAGCGCGTGGTCGGCCGACATGGTCGCGCCCGCGCCGGGATCGCCCGCGCCGTCGGTGACCCGCAGCTGCATGATGCCCGCGCCCGGCTCGGGGTCGGCCGCGCCTGCGAGCCCGGCGTCGACGAGCAGCATGCGCGCGCCCGCCGCGCGCGCCAGCACCGCGAGCGGCGCGCGCCCGCTGGCCGCGGCGGCGAGGGCGGCGCTGGCCGCGGGATCCGCGGCGCCCAGGTCGGCGACGACCGCCACGAGGGTCTTGCGCTCGACCGGCGCGTCGACACGCCGGCGCATGCCCGCGAGCTCGACGATGAGCGGCTCGAGCCGGCCGAAGCCGCCCCCGGCCGCGGCCAGGCGCTTGCGCGCCGCGGCGCGCGCCGTCTCGTCGACGGGCTCGACCGCGGCCGCCACCTCGGTGAGTACGCTCGCGTCCATGCCCATGCCCCGACGCTACCTCAGCCCCACAGCCGGCCGCGGCCTTTTTCGCGCACGAGGAGGCTGAGGAAGAACGGTCCGCCGATGAGCGCGGTGACCACACCGACGGGAAACTGCGCCACCGGCGCGAGCGCCAGGCGCGCGACCGTGTCGCAGATCACCACGAACGCGGCGCCGCACAGCACCGCTGCGGGTAGCAGCGCCCGGTGGTCGGGGCCGACGATCGCGCGCAGCGCGTGCGGCACCAGCAGGCCCACGAAGCCGATCGGCCCGGCGACCGCGATCACCGCGCCGACCATGAGCGAGGCGGCGCCGTGGCCGAGCAGCATGGTGCGGTCGACGTTCACGCCCACCGAGGCGGCGGCGTCGGGGCCGGCGGCGAGCGCGTTGAGATCGCGCGCATGCGCGAACAGCACCAGCAGCCCGACGCCGACCGCGATCGCGGCAGCGGTCAGGTCGCCGTACTGGATCCAGTCGAGCCCGCCCATCATCCAGCGCACGATCCGGTAGGCCTCGCCGAAGCTCGCGGTGTACTGCAGGACCATGGTGGCCGACGAGCAGATCACGCCCAGCGTGATGCCGGCCAGGAGCAGCGTCGCCGAGGGCAGGGTGCCGCCGACGCGCGCCAGGTGCCAGACCGTGAACACCGCCGCGAGCGCGCCCACGAACGCCATCGCCGGCACCGCCGATCCGCCCAGCGTCGCGGCAAGGCCGAGGCGGATGGCGAGCACCGCGCCGAGCGTGGCGCCCTGCGAGACGCCCAGGGTGAAGGGCTCGGCGAGCGGGTTGCGCAGGAGCGCCTGGAAGGCCACGCCCGCGGCGGCGAGCCCGGCGCCCGCGACCGCGCCGGCGAGCACGCGCGGCAGGCGCGCGAGGAAGAAGATCTCGGCGTCGGCGTTGCCGCGGCCGCCCTCGAACGCACGCACGAGGTCGAGCCAGACGAAGTGGCGGTGGCCCTGCGCGTCGGCCTCGACGCCGAGCAGCGGCGCGACGATCAGCGCGACGGCGAGCAGCACGAGCGAGCCGCCCAGCACCACGGCCAGGCGCGCGGGCGTGAGGTGCGCGGCGCGGCTCACGCGGGCACCACGAAGGTGCCGCCGGTGGGCAGCTCGCCGACGTGCAGCGCGACGCCGAAGGCGCGCGCGGCCTGGGGCGAGGCGAAGATCGCGCGCGGCGCGCCCGCCGCGGCCACGGTGCCGCCGTCGATGAGCAGTACGCGATCGCAGAAGCGCGCCGCCAGGTTGAGATCGTGCGTGACCACCACGACCGATGCGTCGCGCGCGTCGCGCGCGGCCACCAGGGTCGCGAACACAGCGAGCGCGTGCGCCGGGTCGAGCGACGCGGTCGGCTCGTCGAGCAGCACCAGGTCGGCGGCCTGGCAGAACGCCTGCGCGAGCAGCGCGCGGCGGCGCTCGCCGCCGGAGAGCTCGTGGAAGCGGCGGCCGGCGAGCGCGAGCACGTCGCAGCGCTGCATCGCGTCCTCGGCGGCGCGCACGTCGGCTTCGCTCTCGAGCGAGAGCGGCCGGCGGTACGCGTAGCGGCCCATGAGCACGACCTCGGCGACCGTGAACGGGAAGCCGAGCGTGTGCTCCTGCGGCAAGTAGGCGACCTTGCGCGCGAGCTCGCTGCGACGCGTGCGCAGGGGATCCGTGCCGCCGACCCGCACGCTGCCCGCGCTGGGGGCGAGCAGGCCGGCGCACAGGCGCAGGAGCGTGCTCTTGCCGCCGCCCGACTGGCCGACGATACCGACGATCTCTCCGCGCCCCACGGTGAGCTGGACGTCGCGAAGCACCGACCGGTCGCCGTACGCGAACGCGACGCCCGCGAGCTCGAGCATGCGACCTTATACCCGCCCGGCGGCGCTCACGGCCACAGCAAGGGCAGCAGACGTGCGATCCCCTCGGCGAGGCGCGGCCCGGGCGCCTGCAGGACCGGATCCGGCACGAGGTACACGCGGCCGTTCGCGACCGCGGGCACAGACGTGAGCGCGTTCCAGTCGGCGCGCGCGGTCTTCAGGTCGGCCGCCGGCGTGGTCTCGATGATCACATCCGGTGCCAGCGTGATCACATGCTCGGCGGACAGGTTGGAGTAGCGCACTGGCGAGGCCGCGAGGACGTTCTCGGCGCCGAGCAAGACGAGGATCTCGTCGAGGAAGGTGTTCGGGCCAGCCGCATAGATCCCCCCCAGGCCGCCGGCCTGACGATCCACGACGAAGAGCACGCGCGGCGCCCGGCCGGCCGCGGCGCGCTTTGTTGCCGCCTCGTCACGAATCCGCGAAAGCTCCGCGTCGAAGGCCGCCACGAGCGCTTCTGCCTGCTTCGTGCGGCCCAGGGTCACGCCGACCTGGCGAAGCCCGACACGGACATCGTCGATCGAGTGCATGCGCAGTGAAATCGTTTTGATTCCAGAGGCTTCGAGCTTGGCCTGGACCTGCGACTGGACGCCGTCGAGCACCGCAATGTCAGGGTGCAGTGCGAGGATGCCCTCCAGGTTGGGCGAGATGTAATCACCCAGCTTCGGAAGATGCTGAACCTCCACGGGATAGGTACTGTACCGGTCGACACCGACGATCTCGTCGGCGGCGCCGAGCGCTGCCACGACCTCGGTGGAGGACGGCGTGAGACACACGATCCGGTGCTTGCCGCTACCGGCGTCACCCTCGTTGGCGGAGTTCTTCCCGGGCTTGCCGCACGCCACCAGCAGCACCAGGGCAGCCAGCAGGGCCTTGGGGGATCGTCCCGGGATCGCACGCGCGCTCACGGCGCCACGCTAGTTTTCATGGCGCGCGCCGTCAATCGTCGCCACCGCCGGAGCCTCGGAATTCTTCGGCTTCCTGGCGATCTGCCGCGTGCATCCGACCTTCGCGACCCCGGCGATCCGCGCAAGAAGTTGCGCCCGTTCCGTACTCCGGTCTAGCCTAAGAAACACAACAGATAGTACTTACTTATATGTACGCGCACGACATATGGTGTCTTTCTGGTGAATTTGGTTTGACAAGGCAGTGCTCTCCATTACATTCATGGGCACGCTTTCGGACGGGTCAGGGGCGGGTGGGGTAGTCGCAGCAAGGTACCTGGTGCCTGACGCCGCATCCGAGGGTCGACCGAAGCTGGCTCGACCGAAGTTTGAAACGTAACTAGCTGAGATTTTGCAGCTCTTGTTGCGGGGAGGGGTGCGCCCGAACGGCGTGCGTCTGCCCCAGATCGAAACTGCCGTGGCTCGTTTTGGACCAAGGCTCGAACGTGAGGAGGGGACTGCGCCATGATGAACCGTCAAGAAGGTGGCAAGTCCAAAGGGCTCGTCGCTGCCCGGGACAACTCTTTGAACAACATGAAGTCGAAGAAGGGCAAAGAATCCAAGGCCGTCGTCGAGCGCACGGGCATGAGCCTCTCGCGGTACTTCACCACGCCCGGCGTCGACCCCTTCAACGAGGTCGAGTGGGAGCTGCGCACCGCGCAGATCACCGGTGAGGGTGGCAAGGTCTACTTCGAGCAGAAGGACGTCGAGATCCCCAAGTCGTGGAGCTCGACGGCCACCAACGTGGTCGTGCAGAAGTACTTCCGCGGCCTCAACGGCACTCCCGAGCGCGAGCGCTCGGTGCGGCAGCTGATCGGTCGCGTGGCTGACACGATCACGGGCTGGGGCCGCAAGGGCAAGTACTTCGCCTCCGAGGAGGACGTGTGGGCCTTCAGGGACGAGCTCGTGCACCTGCTCGTGCACCAGAAAATGGCCTTCAACTCGCCGGTCTGGTTCAACGTCGGCGTCGAAGATCACCCGCAGTGCTCGGCCTGCTTCATCAACAGCGTCGAGGACTCGATGGACTCGATCCTCACCCTCGCCAAGACCGAGGGCATGCTGTTCAAGTGGGGCTCGGGCACCGGCTCGAACCTCTCGAACCTGCGCTCGTCGCGCGAGCACCTGAACGGCGGCGGCACCGCGTCGGGTCCGGTCTCGTTCATGCGCGGCTTCGACTCGTTCGCCGGCGCGATCAAGTCAGGCGGCAAGACCCGCCGCGCGGCCAAGATGGTCATCCTCAACATCGATCACCCCGACGTGGTCGACTTCGTCGAGTGCAAGGCGCGCGAAGAGCGCAAGGCCTGGGCACTCATCGACGCCGGCTACGAGGGCGGCTTCAACGTCTCGGGCGGCGCGTACGACTCGATCGCGTACCAGAACGCCAACCACTCGGTGCGCGTCACCGACGACTTCATGAAGGCCGTGGAGAAGGACGGCGAGTGGAAGACCCGCTCGGTCGTCGACGGTCGCGTGGTCGAGACGTTCAAGGCGCGCGAGCTGCTGCGCAAGATCTCCGACGCGGCGCACCAGTGCGGCGACCCGGGCATGCAGTACGACACGACGGTGAACGACTACCACACGTGCCCGAACACGGCGCGCATCAACGCCTCGAACCCGTGCTCCGAGTACATGTTCCTCGATGACTCGGCGTGCAACCTGGCGTCGCTCAACCTGCGCAAGTTCCAGCTCGAGAACGGTGAGCTCGACGTCGAGTCGTTCAAGCGCGCGGTCGAGGTCACGATCCTGGCGCAGGAGATCGTCGTCGGCGAGGCCAAGTACCCGACCCCGCGCATCGAGGCGAACTCGCACGCGTACCGGCCGCTCGGCCTCGGCTACGCCAACCTGGGCGCGCTGCTCATGTCGCGCGGCCTGCCCTACGACAGCGAGCCCGGCCGCGCCTACGCGGCGGCCATCACTGCGCTCATGTGCGGCCACGCCTACGCGACCAGCGCGGCGATCGCCCGCGACGCGACCGGTCCGTTCGACGGCTACGCGAAGAACCGCGAGCCGTTCCTCAAGGTCATGCAGAAGCACCGCGACCACGTCGAGGACATCGACTCGGCCTACGTGCCCTACGACCTGATGGAGGCAGCGCGCGCTTCGTGGGAAGACGCGCTCAACATCGGCAGGGAGGCTGGCTACCGCAACGCCCAGGCCACCGTGCTCGCGCCCACCGGCACCATCGGCTTCATGATGGACTGCGACACCACCGGCATCGAGCCCGACATCGCGCTCGTGAAGTACAAGCGCCTGGTCGGCGGTGGCATGCTCAAGCTGGTCAACCAGACCGTGCCCGAGGCGCTCACCAAGCTCGGCTACGACGACGTGCAGGTCGAGTCGATCATCAAGTTCATCGCCGAGAACGACACGATCGAAGGCGCGCCCGAGCTCAAGGACGAGCACCTGCCCGTCTTCGACTGCGCCTTCCGCGCGGCGAATGGCGAGCGCTCCATCCACTACATGGGCCACGTGCGCATGATGGCGGCCGCGCAGCCGTACCTCTCCGGTGCGATCTCCAAGACGGTGAACCTGCCGACCGATTGCACGGTCGAAGACATCCAGGACGCCTACATCGAGGCGTGGAAGATGGGCCTCAAGGCCATCGCGGTCTACCGCGACGGCTGCAAGCGCACGCAGCCGCTGTCGACCGGCAACGCCAAGGACAAGACCAAGGGGCTCGCGGCGATCGAGGCGGTCAGGCCGCTGGGACCGCCCGCGGCGGTGCGGCGCAAGCTCCCCGACGAGCGCCACTCGATCACGCACAAGTTCTCGATCGGCGGCCACGACGGCTACATCACCTGCGGTCTGTACCAGGACGGCTCGCCCGGCGAGATCTTCGTGCGCATGGCCAAGGAAGGCTCGACCATCGCCGGTCTCATGGACTCGTTCGCGACCGCCATCTCGCTGTCGCTGCAGCACGGCGTGCCGCTCAAGGTGCTGGCCGACAAGTTCAAGGGCACGCAGTTCGAGCCTCGCGGCTTCACCAGCAACACCGAGGTGCCGCGCACCTCGTCGATCATGGACTACATCTTCCGCTGGCTGGATCTGAAGTTCATCCAGCCGCGCGAGGCGGCGGCTGCGGCGGCCGCGACGCTCGACGGCTCGCAGCTCGACCTACCCCGGGTCCCGGTCATGCCGGCGCTCCAGGGTCATGTCGGGCCGCCCAAGTCGATCACGAGCGCCTCGGCGAACACCAACGAGCTCAAGCAGGCCTGGGTGAGCGAGTCGGACGCGCCCGCGTGCCACGAGTGCGGCGCCATGATGGTGCGCTCGGGCGCCTGCCACAAGTGCCTCAACTGCGGCTCGACCAGCGGCTGCTCGTAGACATCGGCGCTGCTGCTCCGCTCCTCTAGTTAGCCTCTGCTGTTCGCGCCCGCCGGCGACCTTCGGGTCGACCGGCGGTCGTGTTTTCGGCCGGCAGCGTGTGGCCCATGGGCCCGCCACGCTTGACGCTTGCGGCCCCATTGCGTAGGTTCCCCGGCGAATTGGTCAGTTCGCTGGGCTCGTAGGCCCGCTGAAACGAGGAGGAAGCGCGGTTTTCGACATATGCGCGCGGGTGCTCGGGAAGTCGGTGAGAGACCGACGCAGCCCCCGCTACTGTGACCGGGGACGAACACGGCAACACCACTGACGTCGAGTGATCCTTACGGGTTGCGACGTCGGGAAGGGCCGCTAGTAGGACGAACCGGGAGCCAGGATACCGGCCCGCGCGCTGCTACGTCCTTCGGGGAGAAGGCCTGGGCCCGTGCGTGCACGGCTCCCTCGCATTGCCCTGACGACGTGGGTGAAGGCGCGGGGATGCCGATGCAAGGTTCACGTCGCTGGTACATGCGTCTCGTCGCGCCGCTCGCCGCCGCGTGGATCGTCGCGAGCGCGGCGCGGCTGCACGCGCAGGACGCGGACGCCGACGCGGACGCGGACGCCGACCCAGACGCAGCCTCCGGGATCGGGATCGCGCCGGCCGGCATGGACGACCTCGCCGCGCCCGACGCGGGCGTCGTGCCCACGCCGACGGCGGTTGCCGACGCGGGCGCGCCGGCGGTCAGCGGTCGCACGACCCGCGTGGTCACCGAGGCCGACCATGCTCGCGCCGGCCACGCCGCGCCGCAGGGCGCGCGCGCCCTCGACGAGCCCTCGTTCGTCACCGTGATCGATCTCGAGGCCACGCGCAGCGAGGGCGCTTCGGTGGCCGAGGTCATGTCCGAGACGGTCGGCGTCAGCCTGCGTTCGCTAGGCGGCCTGGGCGCGTTCACGTCGATCTCGCTGCGCGGGGCGCCGGCCGCGCAGACCGAGATCCTCGTCGACGGCGTGCCGCTGTCGCGCGTCGCGTTCTCGTCGATCGACCTGAGCGGCTTCGATCTCGCCACCTTCGATGGCATCGAGATCTACCGCGGCGGCGTGCCGGTCACGCTCGGCGGCGCGGCGCTCGGCGGTGCGGTCAACTTCGTGACCGGCGTGGGGCCGCGGCCGGGGCAGGCGGCCATGACGCTGTCCCTGGCGGGGGGCTCGTACGGCGCGCGCCGCGCTCGCCTGGTGCGCCGCGACCGCTTCGGCGCGCGCGGCCGCTTCGCTACCACCGTCTCGCTCGGCTACGCGGGTGCGACCGGGGACTACAGCTACTTCTACGACAAGGGCACGCCGCTCGAGCTCCGAGACGATAGCGTCGAAGTGCGCAGGAACAACGGCTACGGCCAGCTCGACGCGGTGGCGCGCTTTCGCTGGCGCCGGCCGTCGGGCGGCGGCCAGACCATCGTCGACGCCGGGGCGCGCGTCTCGCGCAAGACGCAGGGCGTGCCCGGCCCGACCGGGCTGGGGGCGGAGCACACGTCGCTGTCGACCCGGCGCGGCGTCTTCGACGTCGCGGTGGCGCGCGCCGGCGCGTTCGGCCTCGACGCGCTCGATCTCGGCGGCGGCGGCCACCTGGTGATCGAAGGCCAGCACTACGTCGACCGCGACGACGAGGTCGGCCTCGGCAAGCAGGACAGCGACTACCTCACGGTCGCGGCGGGCGCGGCGTTGCG
>JBKJOI010000274.1:0-13435 GCA_046595695.1 Haliangiales bacterium
GCGAGCGGCCCGCCGTCGACCGGCCGCGCGGCCGAACGTGCCCGGCGCGCCTCGGCGTCACCGTGCGCCGGCAGCGCCGCGGGCGGGGCGTGCGCGTCGGCCATGGTCGGCGGCGCGGGCACGGCGCCGCTCGGCCGCGGCTTCGGCCTGGCGGCTTGACTGGGGCCGAGCGAGAGATCGAGCGGCGCCTCGTCGTCGTCGGGCGCGGCGAACGCGCTGCGGGCGGCGCTGGGGGTCTTCGCCGCCGCCGGTGCGAGCGCGACGGGCGGGTCGTCCACATCGAGCGCCGGCACCGCCATGGGCGGCGGCGTGCCCGCGGCCTTGGGACGCTGGCCGGGCGCCGGCGCAGCCGCAGGGGCCTTTGACTTCGGCGGCGACGGCTCGTCGAAGAGCCGGAGCGGCGCCTCGTCGTCGCTGGGCGCTTCGAAAGCGTCAGCCGCCAGCGAGCGCGACGGCGGTGCGGCGGCCGAGAGCCCCACCGGCTCCGCGAAGGCATCGTCGACACCGTCGAGCGACGACAGCGACACACCCACCAGGTTGTCGAGCGCGCCCAGCCCCACCGGCGCGTCGGAGGCACCGGCGGCGAACGCGGCCGCGAGGCCCGACTCGAAGCGTTGCCCCGAGGGACCGACCGCAGGCGCGGACGCAGCGGGCGCGGCGCCCGAGCGCGGCGGCGATGCGGCGACCGCCGCGCGCGACGCGGCGGGCGCGCCAGACGCGCCAGACGCCGAAGACCCGCCGGATGCCGATGGCGTGCCGGGAATCGCCGGAGGCGGCGGCGAGGCGATGCGTGTCGCGCTGCCGAGCGCGACCTTCGCGCCGCTCTGCACGTCGAGAGGAACCTTCGCGCCGCTCTGCGCGTCCTCGACGCTCACCACCGCGCCGAGCGTGACCAACTCGGCGGCGAACTTGCGGGCCGTCGGCTCGTCGACGCCCGACTTCACGCGGAAGCGGCCCGCTTGCAGGTACTGGACGATCTGCGCCTCGGGCAGCCGGTACTTCGCCGCGATCGACGCGGCGAGGCGTGCGCGCCCTTCGGGGGTCGCGTCTACGGCCTTGTCGATGAAGACGTGGAAGGGCACGCCCGTGCGCTACGCGAGATCGATCTCGATGACGTTGCCGCGCCGTCGGATGCCGCCGTCGTCGTCGTCGTCACCGCTGCTGTCGCCGTCGTCGTCGCCATGGCGGTCGCCGCTGCCACCGCCGTTGTTGTCGATGACGATGACCACGTCGATCGAGGTGACCGGTTCACCGGTCGCCGGGCGGGGCGGGCGCGTGGCATCTGGATCGTCTATGGGCAGCTCCAGAGAGACGGGCCCCCAGTCGGGTGCTTGGATCGGACCAGACATCGACCTTCATCATAGCACCAGGTGGTGGAAAAGTTTGCCGACGAGCATATCGTCACGTATTGTAAGGCCATGCCGGATCTGACCTCGCGCAAGGCTTCGGCCTCGCGCTCGCGGTTGCGGTTCCGCTCTTCGACCCGCACGCTGTCATTCAAGGTGAGCCACCAGCGCCCCGCCGAGTGGGCGCCGTCGTCCAAGGAGGGCGACGACGACCCCGGCGATGGCCGGGCCGGAAAGAAGTCCGGCAAGCGACGCTGAGGCCCGCGCGGCGCGCGCGCCGTCAGTTGATCTTCGTGGCGTCCTCGTAGCCGCGACGCGCGGTCTCGTTGCTCGGGTCGACCTTGAGCGCTCGCTTGAAGGCCTCACCGGCCTTCTTGGGGCGCCCGGCGCCCATGTACGCCTGGCCGAGCAACGTGAACAGCCGTCCCGAACGTGGCGCGAGCCGCCCCGCGGCCTCGAGGTGGACGATCGCGTCCTCGTAGTAGCCCTGCTGCAGCGCGACCTCGCCGAGGCCGCCGATGGCATCGGGGTTCTTGGGATCGAACTCGCGCGCCTTGTTGAAGTTGGTCGCCGCGCCGACCGCATCCCCCTTGGCCAGCGCGGTGCGACCGAGCTTCACGTAGAACTCGGCCTGCGCGGCGTCGGCATCGGCGGGACCGATCGGGTCGTTGACGCCGCCACCGCCACCGTTCGGCGGCGGGTCGGGCCGCAGGCGTAGCCGCTCCAGCGCCGCGCGCTCCTCTGGATCGTTGCGCGGCGCGCGCGGGCCCGGGCCGACCGGCGGACGCTTCGCCTGCACGCTGGAGCTCGCGTCGGCCTTCGTGGCGTTGGCGGCGCCGCCATCAGCGACGACCGTGAGCACCGCTGCCGCGGCATCCGCCGCCACAGCCACCTGCGCCTCGGGCGCGGCGTCAGCAACAGCGGGCTCGAGCTCGGCGAGGGCGGCCGCATCGGGCGCGCTTGCCGCCGCGGCCGGACGCGCCTCGTCGCCACCGCCGGAGAACGCGAGCACGATGATCACCAGCGCGAGCAGCGCCCCGACGATCGCGCCCACGATGATCAGCTTCTTGCGGTGCGCAGGCGCGTCGTCGTAGACGACCTCTTGCGACCACGAGGGCCGGTGCGACCCGTTCTTGCGCGCCGCCGGCGCCGCCGCCGCCCGCGCCGCGTTCGCCTTGTCGGTCTGCGCGCGACGGACGTCCTCGTCCATCGCCTCGCCGTCGGCGTACCACGCGCCCGACAGGCCCGCCGGATCGACGTGGCCGGGGTGCTTGCCCGACGCCGCCGCGATCTGCGCGGTCTGCGCCGACGCGGCGACCGGCGCGGGCGCCGGGCCGGACTGGGTCACCTCCATGTTGTCGCGCGAGCGGGGCGCCGGCGCCGGCGGTGCCACCGTGAGCGTCTTGCGGGCGATCTCGTCGGGCATGATCTGCCCGGTCGCCTCGCCCTCCTTGAGCGCTTCGACGAGCCGGTAGACAGTGACGAAGCGGTCGGCCGGCGCCTTGGCCAGCATGCGCAGGACCACGGCGTCGAGCCAGGGCGGCACGCCCGCGCGCAGCTCCGACGGCCGCGGCGGCGCGTTCTCGAGGTGCGCGGTGAGCACGTCGAAGACCTTCTCGCCCACGAACGGCGGCCGTCCGGTGAGCATCTGGAAGGCGATCACGCCCAGCGAGTAGATGTCGCCGCGTCGATCGAGCGGCTCGCCGTGCGCCTGCTCGGGCGACATGTAGTGCGGGTCGCCGAAGGTCATGCCCAGGCTGGTCGCCGCCGCCTCGCCCTCGCGCTCGACCAGCTTGGCGGGGCCGAAATCGAGCAGCTTCACGAAGCCGTCCTTGCCGCGCCGGCGCGACAGGAACACGTTGCGCGGGCGCAGGTCGCGGTGGATGTAGCCCATCGCGTGCGCTTCCATGAGCGCCTGGCCGAGCTGCGTCAGCACGTCGACGACCTTGGCGATGGGCAGCGGACCCTCGCGCGCGAGCGTGTCCTGCAGCGTCTCGCCCTCGAGGAACTCCATGGCCAGGAACAGGCGCCCGTCACCGAGGCGGCCGAAGTCGATCACCTCGACGATGTGCTCGTTGTCGATCTGCGAGACCGTGGTGGCCTCGCGGCGGAAGCGCTCGATGGCGAGGTCGTCGCGCGACAGCTCGTGGTGCAGCACCTTGATCGCGACCTTGCGACCCAGGGTGGCGTGCTCGGCGTAGTAGATGCTGCCCGAGCCGCCGTGGCCGAGGCGCTGCCGGACCAGGTAACGATCGGCGATCAGCGCGCCGATGAGGGTGTCGTCGGCGCGCACGCGCGGCGCGCCACACATGGGGCAGAACAACGCGTCGCTCTCGACCTCACGGCCGCAGCGCTCGCAGCGCGGGAGTTGGCTCATTTTTCTGCAGGGGTCGGCACGGCGGGAGAAATATAGCTCACGGCTCCCGAGACAGCACGGGCAACGCCCGGCACCGGGCTACTCGCGTTCTTGCAGGAGCTTGCGGATCTGTTCCAGGTACTCGTCCAGGGAGACGAGGCCCTTGTGCTCGAGCACGGTGAGCAGCGCGCGCAGCCGCATCTCGACGGGCGCCTCGTCCTCGAGTTGGTGGAACGGCTGCGTCGCGATCGGCGCGGTGCCCAGGTTCAGATCGCCGCCGAAAGGCTTGCGCGGCGTCGGTGGCGGTTCGGTGGCGTGCACGCGCAGGGTGTCGGATCGTTGCATGACCACCGTCACGAAACCGCGGTAGGCGCGATCGATCGCGTCGTCCACGGCGCCCAGGGCGGCGAGCACGGCCTCGATGCGGCAGCCGCTGGTCGCCTCGAGCACCGAGAGCGCTTCCTCGTCGGTCGGGTCGGCCATGGCGATGCGCAGGACGCGCTGGCCTTCGAGCGGCAGCTCGAGCGCCAGGGGCAGCGCCCGATAGCGGTGCGCCAGCGCCTGCGCGACCTCGCGCAGGGCCTCTGGCTCGGGCTCGAGCACGCTGGTGACGGCGAGGTTCAGCCGCCGAGACAGCGCGCGCGCGATGGCGGCGTCGCCGATCTGCGTGAGCTCGACTAGCGCAGCCACCAGGGGCAGACCGACGCGGCGTGCATGACGCTCGGCGTCGGCGACCGCGCCGGCGTCGGCGAGTCGCTCTTCCACCACCAAGCGAGCGAGCTGTGTGGTCACCGCGCTTCTTACTGGGACGGCGCTCAGGCCGCGGTGTAGGTGGTGCCGCGCGCCTTGCCCTTCGCCTTGAGACGCTTCTCGGCGAGCAGGCGCTTGGCGAGCGGCTGGAGGAGGTTGGTCTTCATGCCCAGGCCGTCACAGATCTGCTCCATGCGCTCGCCCGGGTGGGTCTTGACGTAGTCGAACAGCTTCTCGGCCTGGCCTTCCATCTGGCGCGGGCTGCGCTTCTGGCGCGAGTCGACCACCACCGCGACGCTGCCACGGCCACCGCCACGGCCCTTGCCCCGGCGACCGCTACCGTCGACGACGCCACCGACTGCCTTGCGCAACGCCTCGGCGACTTCCTCACGCGTGGCGCTCTCCACCACGTGCCGGAGCTCCGCCACAAACGTGCTGACCATTTTCACGAGCTGCTTGTCGATGTTCATTAGATTCGTCCAATGGCTACGGCGAATTGCCGAATGGGCATCTCTTATAAGGCCAGGTGAAACTGATTGCAAGCAGGCAGGGATGAGCCCTATCGTCTGAATGGCGTCGAATGGATCGTAGGCGCAACTTCGATTCCACAAGGGAGAGCAAGATGCAAGCGACCGTGCAGTTGCAGCTCGGCACCGCTCAGGCAAGCCTCGACGCGCAGGCGGCGCGGCTCTACATCGGACGCGATCCGGCGTCGTGCGGGCTGGTCTCGCAGGATCCGAGCATCTCGCGCCGACACGCCGAGATCTATGTCGAGGGTGGCATCACCTACCTGCGCGACCTCGGCTCCTCGAACGGCACGTGGGTCGACGGACAGCTCATCGGCGCCCAGCCGACGGCGCTGCGCGCTGGCCAGCAGGTCTATCTGGGCACCGTGCCGCTCGGCGTAGCGTGGCAGGGCGGCAGTGGCGGCGCGACGGTGATGGCGATGCAGATGCCCGCCGAGCTGAAGGCGCTCATCGAGGCGCGCAAGGCGCAGGCCGCCGCCATGATGGCCGGTCCCGCACCGACGCCGATCATGGCGCCCACGCCCATCCTGGTGGCGCCGATGGGCTCGGCGCCGGTGTCCAACCCCGGACTCGCCAGCGCGGCCAACCAGATGGGCATGGGCGGCGCTATGCAGCCCGGCGGGCTCGGCGTCGGCGGACGCGCCGCGCCGCTCCCGGCGGAGTACGCGTACCGGCGCCAGGGCTCGAATAACAATGGAGTTGTGCTGGTGGCTCTGCGCCAGGACACGTTTGCCAACAACATGCTGCTCGATGGCTTCATCGAGTTCACCGCGACCGACAACGAGACCGTCGCGTCGATCGTCATCGATCTCGTCGAGGTCCATCGCAAGGGCCACAAGGCCGGGCATGTCTGGGACCGGATGCTGGTCCGACAGGGGCCGTGGCGCACCCAGAAGGGCGACGTGCTGCCCTTGCCGTTCCAGCTGCGCATTCCCCCAGGCACCTCGATCTCGGGGCGTGACGTCTACTGGGAGCTGCGCGCCTACGTCGACATCAACTGGGCGTCAGACATCGAGGCCAGCTGCCCGATCAACATGCGCAATACCGATATCGAGCGCATCCGCGACGCGCTCGGCGGACTCGACTACCGAATCGTCGATATCGAGTCGATCCCGCTGGGCCAGCGCTTTACTGGCAAGTTCCAGCCGCCCGCCAACCTCAAGGCACAGCTCGGCATTTCGGATATCAATCTGGAAGTCGAGTACCTGGGCACCAACCTGAAGGTGGTCATGGAGGTCGAGAAGACCAGCCTCTTCAAGTTCGACAAGCGCCAGGAGACCGTGTTCGACCTCACGCGTTTTCGCACCTCGCCGCTCCCCGAGGTGGCCGCGAATTTCAAGCAGCAGGTCGACCAGATGATGGCGAAGTAGTCGTCGGATACCCGCTCGAAACCATCAGAAAAGCTTCAATTGCGCGGGCGGGCCGATCGGCTCGACGCGCACGCCCCGCGCTGCCAGCGGTGCAAGCGCGGCGGACGCGCCGTCGCCGCCGCCCATGGCATATACCCATTGCGCCCCGCATTGTCCTACGTAGTCGATGATGTCGTCGTGGCCGGCGCGGTCGCTCCACGCGAAGGCCGCGTCGGCGCGCGCGTGCGCGACCGCGGGCAGATCGAGCGCGCTGCCGTCGACGAGCGCCACCCGCGGCTTGCGCACGCTGGCGAGCGTGCCGGCCTCGCGGCGCGCCGGCGCCCACAGCAGCACCTCGCCGGCTCGTGGCGCGCCGTCCAGCCGGCGTACCGGCGGCAGGTCGGGCACGAGCGTGCGCAGCCGGCGCGCCGCGTCGGCGATGGCGCGGCTGGCGCAGAGCGGCAGCCGCGCGCCCAGGCGCGCCACCAGCGCCATGCCGATGGTCAAGGGTGGCGCCAGCAGCACCGGCGTCGCGCCCTCGGCAAGCGTCTGGTCGACGAAGGCCTCGACCTCGGCGGCGACCTGCGCGGGCGGCGGGAAGCGGAAGCGCGGGTGCGCGTAGGTGGCGTCGACGATGAGCACGTCGCAGGGCCGCACCTGGCCGGCCCAGCCGGGCTCGCGCATGGCCGGCGCCAGCGAGCCCGCGTAGGCGACGCGCATGTCCTTCACGTCGACGACGAGCTGCGCGGCGCCGCGCATGAAGCCCGAGGGATAGAGCTCGACGCGTAGCTCGCCGAGCGAGAACGGGCGCGCGTAGGGCGGGGTCAGCGTGGAGCGCGGCCGGCGCCGCGCCGTCGTGGGCAGGAGCGCCGCGGTGTCGGCGGTAGCGATGATCTGGCGGTGCCGGTGCGCCTCGGAGACCCCCGCGTGCGAGACGAAGCAGACCTCGCGCGTGTGCACCGCGTCGCACCAGATGGGCGTGCCCAGGATGTGCACACCCTCGCGCCACTCGATGGCCGGGCGCGGCGTGTCGCCCGCCGAGCTGGCGCGCGTGCGCGGCCGCGACGGCTTGCTCGCCCCGGCGCGCGCCGCCCCCGACTTCGACTTCGACTTCGAAGCCGACGCCTTCTTGCCGCCCAACTTGCCGCCTGACCCGCTCACCACCTGAGATCCTCGCGCACGCGCACGATTCCCGCCAGCGCCAGCGTCGCGGCACGCGTGGCGTCCAGCCCGACCCGCGCCAGCAGCTCGAGGGTACGCAGCGCGATCGCGTCGGCGCGCTTCTCGGCGGCACGATGCAGCCGGTGCACCAGCGCGAACGCCTCGAGGCCGTCGAGCGCGTCACCCGCCTCGACGGCGGCGCGGACGTCGTCGGCGAACGCCTCGGCAGCCGCGACCGCGGCCGCCAGCACCGGCATGGTGCTGACGTCCTCGCCCAGACGCTGGCGCGCCGCCGCGGCGACCTCGGCGCTCGCGCCCTCGGTCAGCAGCAGCTCCTCGGCGACGTGGCCACGCCGCTCGCCCGAGCGCGTGCCCGCGAGCAGCTCGGCGTCGATGTTGGCGCCCAGCCCCGCCATGGCCCAGGTGGCCACGTCGGCACCCACGGCGATGGCCCATTCCTCGAGCACCGCCTCGACGGCAAGCGAGCGCCTCACCACGCGCCGGTCGGCCACCTGGTTTCTCAAGATCACGATCAATTCGAAGCGGGTCAACATGGCGTGCGCCAAAAACGGCGCGAATGATACCTTGCCCGGCGCCGTGCCCCGCAAGAGTCCTCTCGCTGTTTTGTTCCTGACCGTCTTCGTCGACCTGCTCGGCTTCGGGATCCTCATACCGATCCTGCCCAGCTACGCGAAGAGCTTCGGCGCCTCGGCCACGATGATTGGCCTGCTCGGCGCCATCTACTCGCTGGCCCAGATGCTGTTCGCGCCGGTGTGGGGCCGGGTCTCGGATCGCGTGGGCCGCCGTCCGGTGATCCTGGTGACCGCGGCGGGCGCGTGCGTCTCCTACCTGGTCTTCGGGTTCGCCGAGGCGCTGTGGCTCCTGTTCGTCGCGCGCGCCTTCGCCGGCGCCTGCGGGGCCAACATCTCCACCGCGCAGGCCTACGTCGCCGACGTGACCACGCCCGCGGACCGCGCGCGCGGCATGGGCATGATCGGCGCCGCGCTCGGTCTCGGCTTCACCCTGGGCCCGGCCATCGGCGGCCTGGCCGCTCACTGGGGCGGCAAGCACGCGCCCTTCTTCGTCGCCGCCGGGCTGGCCGCAGTGAACTTCGTGTGGGCCTACGTGGCGCTGCCCGAGCCCGAGCGCCACAGCGAGCGCGCGCGCCGCGGCCTGTCCTCCTACGCCGACGCGCTGCGCGTGCGCGAGCTGGCCTTCTTCATCTTCGTCTACCTGCTGGTGACCTTCGCGTTCTCGCACATCGAGACCGCGTACGTGCTGTTCAACCACGACGAGCTCGGCTTCGGCGAGCGCGAGAACGGCCTCATGTTCACGCTCATCGGCGTGATCATGGTGATCATGCAGATGAGCACAGTGCGGCCGCTGACCGCGCGCTACGGCTCGAAGCGGCTCATCGTCGCGGGCACCGCGATCTGCGCGACCGGCGCGCTCCTGATGCCGTTCGCGACGGTGTGGTGGCACCTCTTGCCGGCGACCGTGCTCATCGCCGTCGGCAACGCGCTGTTCTCACCGTCCTTGTCGGCGGTGATCTCGGTGGCCGCGCCGGCCGACCGCCAGGGCGAGATGCTGGGCGTCTCGCAGTCGGCGGGCGCGATCGGTCGCATCGGCGGCCCCAGCTCGGGCGGTCTGCTCTACGACCACGCCGGGCACGCCTGGCCGTTCTGGGTCTGTGCCGCCCTGCTCTACCTGGGCGCGCTGGCTACCGGTACGGAAGCCAGACGAACGCGTAGTACCCGTACACCCACGGAGCAATGAACAGCACCGCGTCGACGCGGTCGAGCATGCCGCCGTGGCCGGGCAACAGGTTGCCCGAGTCCTTCACGCCCACCGAGCGCTTGAGCAGGCTCTCGGCGAGATCGCCGCACTGGCCCAGCGCGCTGCCGACGAGGGTGAGCACGGCGCCGTGCACCCAGCCGAGCTCGGGGAAGAACCACAGGTTGGCCAGCACCGCGGCCATGAACGACGACGCCATGCCGCCGAGCGCGCCCGCGCGGGTCTTGCCTGGGCTCACCGCCGGGTAGAGCTTGGCCTTGCCGAACGCGCGCCCGGCGAAGTACGCGCCGGTGTCGCCGAACCACGCGATCATGAGCACCAGCAGCACCCAGTCGCCGCTGTTGGCCCCGCCGTCGCGCTTGAGCATGCCCAGGTACAGGAAACAGACGCCGGCGTACAGGATGCCCAGCGAGCCCAGGCCCCAGCGGCGCGCGACCGTGTTCATGTCGCCGAAGCGGAAGAGATAGAACAGGCCGGGCAGGATCACGATCGCCGGCATGGCCACGACCAGCGCGATCTCGGGCTTCCAGTAGATCGCCGAGGTCAGCGCCAGGCCCAGCAGCAGGTGGAACCAGCGCTCGACCTTGTCGGCGAGCGTCATGGAGAAGAACTCCCACATGGCGGCCGCGGAGCACAGGAACACGAGGCCCCAGATGCCCTCGTGGTGCTTCCAGTACATCGCGACGATGATGAGCGGCGCCAGGACGACGGCGGTCACGATTCGCATGGCGAGGTTGCCGAGCTTCATCGAGTGAGGGGCTCCAGGTTGGGCGTGCGTCAGGGACGGCCGGCCGCCGCGGCCAGCTGCTCGGAGGTGAGGCCGAAGCGGCGCTCGCGGCTACCGTACATCGAGAGCGCCGCGTAGAGATCGGCGCGTCTGAATTCCGGCCACAGGACCGGCGTGAAGAAGAGCTCCGCGTAGGCGGCTTCCCAGAGCAGAAAGTTGGAGATACGCTGCTCGCCGCTGGTGCGGATCATGAAATCGAGCGGCGGCAGCTCGCGCGTGGGCAGGAGCCTGGCGAACTTGTCCTCGGTCAACTCCTCGGGGCGCAGGCCGGCGCGCATGGCGGCGCGCGCCGCCTCGACGATGACCTCGCGGCCGCCGTAGCTGAGCGCGAGGCACAGGATCATCGACTTGTTGCCCGCCGAGTCGCGCACGAGCGCGTCGAGCGGCTCGCGCACCATGGACGGTAGACGCTCGATGTCGCCGATCGTGGTGAGCCGGATGTCGTTGTCCATGATCTCCGGCCGCTCCTCGACGAGGTAGTCGCGCAGGAGCTCCATGAGCGCGCGCACCTCATCGAGCGGTCGCTGCCAGTTCTGCGACGAGAACGCGTAGAGCGTGAGCGCACCCAGGCCGAGCTGACGCGAGGCGCGCACGATGTCGCGGACGCTGGCGGCGCCCTCGCGGTGGCCGTCGATGCGGGGCAAGCCGCGCAGCTTCGCCCAGCGACCGTTGCCGTCCATGATGATGGCGACGTGGCGCGGTAGCTGCGCCGGGTCGAACGCTGGCGGCGCCGGTTCGATCGCTGGCGGCGGCGGAAGTCCGCTTTCCATCGGAATCGTTCGCGAATACCACGCGGGCCCCTCGGTTGCAACCGACGAGGTCTTGCCCTAGGCTCATTGTGCCATGGGCATCTTCGCGCGTCTCGGAACGCTCCTCAAATCCAACATCAACGATCTCATCTCGAAGGCGGAAGACCCCGAGAAGATGCTGACCCAGGTGCTGCTCGATATGCAGCAGCACCTGGTCGAGGCGAAGAAGCAGGTCGCGGTCGCCATCGCCGACGAGAAACGCCTGCAGAAGCAGGCCGAGAGCGAGGCCGAGAAGTCCAAGGAGTGGGAGCGCAAGGCGATGTTGGCGGTGCGCGCCGGCGACGACGTGCTCGCCAAGGAAGCGCTCGTCCGCAAGCAGGAGCACGAGAACATCGCGGGCCAGTACCAGCAGCAGTGGATGGCGCAGAAGGCCGCGGTCGACAAGCTCAAAGACGCCCTGCGGATGCTGAACAACAAGATCGAAGAGGCCAAGCGGAAGAAGAACCTGCTGGTCGCGCGCAAGAAGCGCGCAGAGGCGCAGAAGACCATCGCCGACACCATGTCGGGCCTGAGCAACACCAGCGCCTTCGAGACCTTCGACCGCATGTCGCAGAAGATCGACCAGCTCGAGGCCGAGGCCGAGGCGGGCGCCGAGCTCGCTGGCGAGCTGACCGGCGACGCGCTCGAGAGCAAGTTCCAGCAGCTCGAGTCCTCGGGCGCTGGCATGGGCGACAACGCGCTGCTCGAGCTGAAGGCCAAGATGGGCCTGGGGCCGGCGCCGGACGTGAACACCAAGCAGCTGCCCGCGCAGGGCGGCAGCGGCGCGCGCGGCAGTGCCCCGCCGTCCGCGGCGACCACGCTGCCCTCGCTCACGGCGGAGGACCTGAAGGAGCTCGAGGAGCTCAACCTGACCGCAGAGGACATCGCGGCGGCGGGATCCGAGTCTTCGAAGGCCAAGTCGGGCAGCAAGTAGGCCCGGCGCGAACCGGCCGCGGCCCGGTCCCATCCGGTCGAAGGGCCGGAAATCTGCCACCGCTGTCACTTTTGGTCTCGGTCCCACCGTGAAGTTCCGGTCACGATCGATCTGATAATCCAACGATTTCAGCGATCGTGATCGGTGGCACGGCGCGTGCTCCAACCCAGGCCATGCCGTTCCGTCATTCGCTGCTCGCCGCCTTGCTCCTGACTGGCGCTGCGAGCGCCGTACTGCCGGTGACCACGAGCGTCGCGTACGGCGACTCGGCGCTCGCGCCGCTCGAGATCCAGCCGGTGCCGGCCTACGCGCCGCTCGCCGCGGTCGCGGTCATGCTCGACACCGGTCAGGCGCTCCTGTTCGACGAGTCCGCGGCCAAGTACCGCGTGGTCATGGTCGGCGACGTCGTCGCCGGCTGGAAGGTCGTCGCCATCGAGGCCCGTCGCGTCGTCGTCATTTTCGGCGAGGAGCGCGACGTGCTGGCGCTGGTGCCGCCGCCGCGCCCGATGGACGGCGCGCGCGCGACGAGCCCGGGCGGCGCCTCCGGCGCCAAGAACGGCCCCGCGCGCGAGATCGGGCCGATCGTCGCCGATGCCGATCCCGCGCCCGCCGCGCCCGCGCCGCCCGCACCCAAGGCCAAGCCCGCGGCGCCGGTCGAGGATCCGACCGCGCCACGCAAGCTGTCGCGCCAGGAGCTCAACCGCGAGCTCGGCGACTTCGAGGGCCTCGGCGGCGCCGTGGACGTGACCTTGGCCGAGGGTGGCGGCTTCAAGCTGGCGCGCGTCGAGAAGAGCTCGTGGCCGTACCGGATGGGCCTGCGCGCCGGCGACGTCATCCGCTCGGTCGGCGGCGAGCGCGTCGCCAGCATCGATGACGCGGCGCGTGTCTACGCCCGCCTGCGCTCGATGAAGCACTTCACCATCGAGATCGACCGGCCCATGGCGGGCATCGTCGACGTGGGCGACCCGCCCACCACGCGCGTCGTGCTGCAGTACCACGTGAGGTAGTCCCGCCCCGCGCGCCTACCTACCCGCGCGCACCAAGCGTCACCTTGCTGCGGCCGTTCCTCCACCACGCCGGGGCGGTTCCCAACCTTGACGTGCCCGTGCAGTCCCTCTACGCTGACTGATGATCGGGGACCTTCGCCTCTGAACCTCCCTCCCTCCAGGATTGTCACGTAGTCCCCTCCCGAGGTGATGAATGTCGTTTGTGGATCGCGAGATCGTTTGCGTGGACTGCAGTCAGAACTTCGTCTTCACGGCTGGTGAGCAGGACTTCTACGAGCGGAAGGGTTTCAAGGAGGAGCCGAAGCGCTGCAAGCCGTGTCGTGAGACGCGCAAGCAGCGGCGCAACGACGCTCCGGTGGCGCCGCGGGCGGCGCGCCCGGGCGGCGGAGCGAACGGCCATGCGGGCGGCGGGTCCAACGGACACGGCGGCGACGCGGTCAGCCCCGGTGCCAACGGCTTCGGCTTTCGCGGCACGATCAGCGCGGACGATGCCGAGGCCGGCAACGACTCGTTCGGCAACCGTGCCGTCACCGACGTGGACGACGACAACATCGGGAACCGCGCGCCGTCGAACGGCGCGTCCCCGGCGCGGCCGCGCCCGCAGAGCACGCGTGGCGGCAGCAACGGCAGCGTGAG
>JBKJOI010000909.1:0-11579 GCA_046595695.1 Haliangiales bacterium
CGAAGATGGCGCCCAGGACGCGGTTGGCGAGCGGGCCGCCGACCTCGTTTTCGGAGCGCAGGCCCCGCGGGCGGCGCACGCGCATGGCCACGCGCGCGGCCAGGATGGGCGGGAAGAGCAGGGTGTTGAAGTAGGTGGTGCGCTGCACGTCGAGGCCGGCGGCGGTGAGCAGGTCGGCGAGCTCGCGCCTGCGGTAGCGGCGCAGGTGGTGCGAGACGTCGTCCTGCAGGCCCCAGAGCAGCTCGAGCGCCGGCACGAAGATCACGAGCGCGCCGCCGGGGCGGACCACGCGCCGCATCTCGCGCGCGGCGCCCGCGTCGTCGATGAGGTGCTCGAGCACGTCGAGCGCGACGACGAGATCGAAGCTGGCGTCGGCGAAGGGCAGCCTTGTCGCGTCGCCGCGCAGGCGCGCCGCGTGGCCGCGCTCGCCGGTGCCGGCCAGGCCGAGCGGCACCGGCGAGGCGTCGAGGCCGACCGCGAAGCGGCCGCCGGCCGCCAGCACCGGGCCGTTCGCGCCGGTGCCGCAGCCGACGTCGAGCACGCGCGCGCCGGCGGGCAGCGCGAGATCGGCGAGCAGGCGGGTCAGGATGCGGCGGCGCCCGCGGAACCACCAGTGGTCACGCTCGACCTGCGCCTCGACCTCGTAGGTGCTGTCCTTCACGACGGTTCCTTCACGACGGAAGCCTCTCGGACATGGAACGTTCGTACCAGAGCATGAACGCGAGCAGCGTCCACAGCGGCTTGCGATGATCGGCGCGGCCGGCGACGTGCTCGGCGACGAGCCGTCGGATCGGCTTGGCCGCGAAGAAGCCGGTCGCGGTCAGGCGGCGCTCGGACAGCGTATCCTCGAGGAGCGGGCGCAGCGGCCCGCGCAGCCACGCGCCGATCGGCATGGCGAAGCCCTGCTTCTTGCGATCGATCGTCGCGTCGGGGAGCAGCCCGCGCATCGCGCGCTTGAGCAGGTACTTCGTGGTCAGGCCGCGCAGCCGCAAGGACGGGTGCAGGCGCGCCGCGAGCGCGACGACCCGGCTGTCGAGCAGCGGCGCGCGCGCCTCGAGGCCGACCGCCATGGTGGCGCGATCGACCTTGGTGAGCACGCCGTCGCCCAGGTAGCCGCGCGTGTAGAACCACATCAGGCGATCGCGCGGGTCGCGCGCCGGGCACTCGCGCATGCGCGCGTCCACGACGTCGTAGAGCGCGTCGGCCCCGGCCGCGGCCCCGGAACCGAAGGCTCCTGACGCGCCGGAGGCGCTGCCGGCGGCGATCGCGGCCTGGGCCGCGTCCGGCGTCAGCACGGCGAGCGCGTCCTTCGGCACGAACGACGCGAGCCACGCCTGATGGCGCCGCTCGGGCGACGCGCCGGGGCTCGCCGAGACGCCCGCGGCGCGCAGGAACTGCCGCAGCTTGAAGCCGGGCGACATGTAGCTGGTCGACGCGGGCAGCGCGCGCGCCACGGCGCCGCCCAGCGCCGCCGCCGCGTGCCCGACCAGGCGCGGCGCGTCGTCCCACAGCAGCGCCGCGAGCCGCTCGACCTGAAACGTCGGGTAGCCGGCGAACAGCTCGTCGCCGCCGTCGCCGCCGAGCGCCACGGTGACGTGGCGGCGGGCGAAGCGCGCGAGCAGGTGCGTGGGCACGATCGAGGCGTCGCCGATCGGCTCGTCGAGCAGGTCGCCCAGGCGCGGCACGAGCTCGAGCAGCGCCGCCGGCGCCAGGCGCTCCTCGTGGTGGCGCGAGCCGATGTGCATCGCGACCGCGCGCGCGTGCGCCGACTCGTCGAAGCTGGGATCCTCGAAGCCGATCGAGAAGGTGTCGAGGTCGCCGCCGCGAACCTCGGCAGCGAGCGCCGCCACCGTGGACGAGTCGAGGCCGCCGGAGAGGAAGACCCCGAGCGGCACGTCGGAGACCAGGCGCTCGCGCACGGAGCGACGCAGCTCGGCGAGCAGCTCGGCGGCGGCTCGCTCGCCGCTCTGCTCGCGCCCTGACGACGCGGACGGAGGCAGCGGCAAGGACCAGTAGCGCGCCACGCGCGGCGTGCAGCCCGCGCCACCCGCGCCACCCGCGCCCCGGCCCGCCTGCCACACCAGCTTCGTGCCCGGCTCGAGCTTCCGTACGCCGCGCCACATTGTCGCGGGCGACGGCACGTACTCGTAGACCAGGTAGCGCGCGAGCTGCGCGGGATCGATCCGATCGTCCACGCCCGGCGCGTGCCGCAGCGCGCGCAGCTCCGACGCGAACGCGAGGCCGCCTTCCCCTCCACCCGCGCCGCCGAGCGGCGCCCAGAAGAGCGGCTTCTCGCCCATCCGGTCGCGCGCGAGCAGGAGCTTCCGCGCGCGCGCGTCCCACACCGCGAGCGCGAACATGCCCTCGAGCCGATCGAGCACGCCCTCGCCCCACTGCGCGTAGCCGTGCACGACGACCTCCGAGTCGGAGCGCGTCCTGAAGCGGTGGCCGCGCCGCGCGAGATCGATCCGCAACAGCTCGAAGTTGTAGATCTCGCCGTTCACGACCGCGGCGATCGCGCCGTCCTCGCTGAAGAGCGGCTGCTGCCCGCCCTCGACGTCGATGATCGCGAGCCGGCGGTGGCCGAGCCCGATGCCTGGCGCCACGTGGAAGCCCTCGCCGTCGGGTCCGCGCGCCGCGAGCGCGCCCGCCATCAAGCGGAGCGCGCGCTCGTCGACGAGGCCGCCGCCGGAGCCGGCGATGCCGACGATTCCGCACACGGGTCGTTGACCTCCTCGGCGATGAGGTAGGTGAGCTTCTGCTGCGACTCGTGGTAGGTGCGCACTTGCAGCTCCGCGAGCAGGCCCATGCCGATGAGCTGCATGCCGACCATGAACAGCAGCACCGCGAGCAGCAGCAGCGGGTCGCGGTGCGCGTAGCTGTCGTACATGAACTTGCGCACCAGCACGGCGATGCCCGAGGCGATGCCGGCGCCGCACAGCAGGAAGCCCCAGCGGCCGAAGAAGTAGAGCGGCTTGGTCGAGTAGTCGCCGAGGAACTTCACGGTGATGAGGTCGAGCACGACCTTGAGCGTGCGCCCGATACCGTACTTGGACTTGCCCTCGGTGCGCGCGTGGTGGCGCACGACCATCTCGGTGACGCGCGCGCCCGACCACTTGGCGTAGATCGGGATGAAGCGGTGCATCTCGCCGTAGAGGCGCACCGGCTCGAGCACCTCGCGGCGGTAGGCCTTCAGGGTGCAGCCGTAGTCGTGCAGCGGCAGGCCGCCGACCTTGCCGATGAGCCAGTTGGCCACGCGCGAGGGCAGCTTGCGCGAGATCGCCTTGTCCTGGCGGTTCTTGCGCCAGCCGGAGACCACGTCGTAGCCCTCCTCGAGCCGCTCCAGCATGGCGGGGATGTCGTCGGGGTCGTTCTGCAGATCGGCGTCCATCGGCACGATGTACGCGCCGCGCGCCTTGGCGAAGCCGGCGGCCATGGCGGCGGTCTGGCCGAAGTTACGGCGGAAGCGCACCAGGCGCAGCCACGGGCGCGAAGCCGCGACCTCGCGCAGGCGCGCGAAGCTCTGGTCGCGCGAGCCATCGTCGATGACGATGACCTCGGTGTCGCGGCCCTCGGCGCGCAGCCGGGCGACCACGGCGTCGAGCGCGGGCGCGAGGCGCGGAATGGTCTGCTCCTCTTCGAAGCAGGGGATCACGATCGAGACCTGGGGTAAGGCGGCAGCCACGCGGCGCAGATACTACTCCAGGCGCAAGCTCGTGCCGTCGTCCATTGCAGCCGCGTCGACCCTGGCCAGGCCGACGCGTGAAGGCCTACTCCAGGCTCCAGCTCGTGCCGTCCAGGATGAAGCGGCTGGGCCCGATGCCCAGCGGGTTGGCCGCCGGCCAGTCGACCGCCTCGCCGGTGCCCAGGGCCAGGTAGTCGCGATCCCAGGGCAAGAGCAGCGCCATCTTGCCGCCCAGGTCTGCGAAGCGCGGCAT
The DNA here is from genome assembly GCA_046595695.1 of Haliangiales bacterium. Lineage (GTDB taxonomy): Bacteria > Myxococcota_A > Polyangia > Haliangiales > SHYZ01 > JBKJOI01. Next base: position 3,939 of record JBKJOI010000909.1, read on the forward strand.
GATCGGCGCGACGTGCGGCGCGCGAACGTCGGCGGCGGCGACCAGCTCGGCCAGCGAGGCGCCCGCCTGCTCCATCTCGTGGAGCGTGCGCAGCTGCGGCGGCGGCAGCTGGAAGTCGACCGCCGCGTCGGCGTGGCGCACGACGCACGCCGCCGGCGTGAGCCACGCCTCCTCGACGGTCTCCTTGTCGTCGTACGAGGTCGTCTGGCCGGCGGGCATCGTAGCCAGGTAGAAGTGCGCGTCGAAACGCTTGGGCTCGACCGAGGGCGTCACCCAGCGCGACCAGGCGTGCAGGCGGGCGAAGTCGGGCGCGAGCGCCTCGTCGCGCAGCAGGTCGGCGAAGCGCGCCTCGCCGGCGTTCAGCTTGCGGCGCCACTCGGCGCGTCGCGCGCTGTCGGGGACCGGCCCGCCCGCGCTGGCGGCGCGGCAGAGCAGCACGCCGGCCTCCTCGAAGAGCTCGCGGATGGCCGCGGCCTCGTGGCTGGCGTCGTCGGCGTCGACCTTGCCACCGGGAAACACGAAGGCGTTCGACATGAAGCTCGACTTGCGGTGTCGGCGCATGAGCAGCACCTCGATGCCGCCGCCCGCCGCCTCGCGCACCAGGATGATCGTTGCCGCGGGGATCTTCACCCGCCGACTCTAACCTGGTCCCGGGCCTTCGGCTCACGCGGCGACCAGAGCCCGTGCTACCGTCGGTGCATCGGCCGATGAAGGCAGTCGTCGCGCGCACGCTCGCAACCTTGCTACCCGTGACCCTCGCGGCCGGTTGCACGTTCGATACCTCCGGCCAGCCGCCCCCGGCGCTCGACGACGGTGGTCTGCCGCCGCCGCCCGCCGACGCCGATCTCACCTGTGACCCGGTCGCCGATCAGGTGTGCCTGGACGCCAACACGCTGCAGGAGTGCGACTCGGCCGGCTTCGCGACCGTGACCTGCGCCGAGGGCTGCGTCGGCGACGCGGGCGACGCGCACTGCAAGGGGTTCTCGCCCTCGAACGGCTTCGACGTGACCTGGCTGAGCCGCGCGAGCGCCGCGTTCGACATCCCCGGCGACGATCGCTGGGTCTTCGTCACCGGCACCGGCGTGATCTTCAACTGCAAGACCACGCTGCGCGTGCGCGAGGCCGGCGTCGGGCTGAAGAGCGGCGTGCGCTTCGAGATCGTGCCCGGGCGCGGCGGCTCGCCGCCCATCGGTGTGTTCGCGCTCGAGTCGCTGCACGTGCGCGGCGGCGGCGACGTCGTGGCCATCGGACCCAACGCGTTCGGCCTGCTCGTGAACGGCGAGGTCCGCATCGAGGAGACCCTGCGCGCGGGCGCAGGCATCTCGCGCTGCACCGTCGAGGCCGCGTGCGGCGCGCCGCTCGCCGGCGCCTCGCGCCGCTGCGCGGGCCCGGGCGGGTTCGCGGGCGGCAACGCCAACGAGAGCGGCCTCGGCCCCGGCGGCGGCGAGAGCATCCCGGGCGGCAATGGCGTGGCGTTCTTCGAGTTCGGCGGCGGCGGCGGCGGGTTCGCGGGCACCGGAGGCAACGGCGGCTCGGACGGCGGCGGCGACGGTGGCACCGTCTATGGCGAGCTCGATCTGGATCCGCTCCTGGGCGGCTCGGGTGGCGGCGGCGGCGGCCAGGGCGGCAACCTGGGCGGCTCGGGCGGCGGCGGCGGCGGCGCGGTGCAGATCACGTCGCTCACCCGCATCCGCGTCGACGCCAACGGCGGCCTCGAGGCGGGCGGCGCGGGCGGCGGCCCCGGCAAGGGCACCGATGGCGCGGGCGGCGGCGGTGCGGGCGCGGGCGGCGCGATCCTGCTCGAGGCGCCCGAGCTGCGGCTCGAGGGCGAGCTGGCCGCGAACGGCGGCGGCGGCGGCGGCGGCAACGCCAGCGGCGGCAGCTTCGGCGAGTCGGAGGGCGCGATCGGTACCTTTGGTCTCACCCCGGCGGCCGGCGGTGCGGGTTTCTACGCGGGTGGTGCGGGCGCCGCGGGCAGCGCAAACGCGTCGGGTGCCAAGGGCGCTCCCGCGCTCGGCACCATCGACGGCACGGGCGGCGGCGGCGGCAGTGTGGGCCGCATCCTCCTGCGCACCATCATGGGCGGCCTCACGCAGGGCAGCAGCGTGCTGATCACCCCGCCCGCGACGGTCACGCTCGATCTGGTGCGCTGAGCCAGCCGGCAGGTGCGGCCCCGGGCCCGCATTTCGCCGCCGCGAAATTGCGATGGCGGCCACGACCACTACACGAATTGACCCCCTCAGGCGGCATGCGCTAGCGTCGAGAGAGATGCTGTCCCCGTCGTCGACGCTCCTGGGTTCCACCGGGTTGCGGCTCGTGTTCGCGCTGGCCCTGGTGGGTTGCGTCTTCGATCCGTCGGGCGCGGGCGTGGGCGGTGACGGCGGCCCGGCCGATGCCGATCTCGGCGCCGACGCGGCCGTCGACGCGCCCATGCCCGACGGCCTGCCGTGTACCGCCGCCGAGCCGACCTGCGTCGGTGGCGATGTGCTGCAGTCGTGCGTGAACGGCCAGCTCGACGAGCAGAGCTGCGCGTTCGGCTGCCTCGACGCGCCCGCCGCGCACTGCGGCGTGCCGGTGCTGTCGAACGGCCTCGACCTCGCGTGGCTCGACGGCGCCGACGCTGACGTCGTGGTCGCGGCGGGCGAGACCTGGGTCTTCGAGACGTCGAGCGGCGTGGTCTCGAAGTGCGGCGCGGGCGGCGAGGCCGCGGGCAACGTGCACACCGCGGCCGTCGGCATCCAGCAGGGTCTCAACTTCCAGGTGCGCGCGGCGCCGACCCCGGCCGATCTCGCCATCGGCGCTTGGGCGTTCGACTCGCTGCGCATCGAGGCGGGTGGCACGCTGCGCCTGGTCGGTGCGGTGCCCGGGGCGCTCGTGGTCCGCGACGACGCGCGCATCGAGGGCGTCCTCGACGCCTCGGCCGGCGTCGCCGCGTGCAGCATCGCGGCCGCGTGCGGGATGCCCTCGCTGCGCAGCTGCGGCGGGCCCGGCGGCGGCGACGGTGGCGCGCACGATCAGGATGGCTTCGGGCCGGGCAAGGGCCACGGTGGCACCAGCGGTGGCATCGGCGTCGACGAGATCGGCGCGGGTGGCGCGGGTTTCGGCGCGGCAGGTGGTGCGAGCGGCGGCGACCCAGTCGGCCCGCCTGTCCTCATGAGCCAGAGCGATGCAGCCGCGGGCGGGATCATCTACGGCATGCCCGATCTCGAGCCGCTCATCGGCGGTGCGGGCGGCGGCGGCGGCGGCGAGGGCACGCCCGGCGCGGGCATCGGCGGCGGCGGCGGCGGCGCGCTGCAGATCGTGGCGCTCGACCGGATCGAGGTGCTGCAGCCGTCGGGCATCCTGCGCGCGGGCGGCGCGGGTGGCGGCGCGGGCCTCAGCCTGAACGGCAACGGCGGCGGTGGCGGCGGGTCGGGCGGCGCGCTGCTGCTCGAGGCCGCGCGCGTGACCATCGGCTCCACGGTGGCCGCGAACGGCGGCGGCGGCGGCGGCTCCGGTAACGACACCGCGGTACCCGGTACCGACGGGCTCGCCAGCGCCAACGGGGCGCCCGGCGGCACCGGGCTGCACGCGGGCGGCGCCGGTGGCGCGGGTAGCTCGCCGGCCGGCGCGACCGGCAAGCCGATCGGCTCGGACGCCGACTTCACGGGAGTCGACGGCACCGCGGGTGGCGGCGGCGGCGTGGGCCGCATCTTCCTGCGCGCGCTCGCCGGCGGCATCGACCTCTCCAGCGCGATCGTGAGCCCGGCCCCCGGCCAGGGCATGCTCCGCGTCCAGTGAGCGAAGCGCGCGACCGTCGTTGCCGCGCGAGCGTGCGTCGTGCGAATCGAGGTCGCCGCGGGAGCTCGCCTTCGAGCTCCGATAGTCGAATAGCACTTCACCATGCGGATGCAGTCATGGTCCCGTGTGCAGTGTCGCGACACTGTGGACAGCTTGCTCCGCTTTCCGCGCGCCTCGGCCAGCGCGGGGATGGCCATCGCCGACCTCGAGTCACCTGACGCACACCTGGCGCTCGGAGCTCTCCGCGCCGGCGTGATCACGCCGGCGCTCGTCGGCATCTGCGAGCGGCGTCCGTCAACGCCGAGGTCCAGCTGGACGGCGTGTTCGAATTTCCCGTCGATCAGGCGCGGCTGTACGTCGGCGTGGTCGCGCTCGTGGCCGGACGATCGGGCCGCGGTCCCCAGCACGAAGATCTAGAACGTCGTGCCATGTGCGCGGCAACGCACTCTTCGACGCGGCCGGGCGCGAGCTGCACGATGCCCGCAGCATTGGACCTGCCCTTGCATTTACCGATCGCACATGGACTACCTTGAACACAAATTACACGCGAAGACGGCGCGACGTCACGTACGGCCGCTGCACACTGCGCACGATCCGTACAGCGTCGCGTCGTGAAGCAGAGTCTTCGCGGCCGCACGATCCTCACGCTCGCCGTTCTGGTGCTCGCACCCGCGGCGCTCGTCACCTACAAGCTCACCGCGCTCGGCTATTCCATGTCGGATATCCTGCCGCGCACGCGCTACCGGCTCGTTCTCGAGATGAAGCTCGACGGCCACGGCGACGACGTGAAGGTGCGCACCTTCCTGCCCGTCTCCGACGAGCGCCAGTTGATCACCACCGAGCAGAACAGCTCGCCGGGCCTGCGCTTCACCGCCGATCCCGACGGCATCAACCGCACCGGCGTGTGGCAAAGCGGCGGCGTCCCCGACGGCACCAGCATCCGATACACGTACACCGTGCTCGCCTCGCCGGTGCGCTACGACCTGGCGCCCACACTCGAGGTGCCCGACGACTACCCGCGCTCCGTCGCCGCGTACCTGCGCCCGGAAGACGACATCCAGGTGGACAGTCCGGAGATCTCGGCGCTGCTCGCACGTCTCGGTGCTGATCGCGGCGGACTCTCGGCGCGCCTCGCGCGGATCTACGACTTCACCTCGTCGCTGCCGCAGCGGCCGTTCAAGGGCACGACCGACGCGCTCACCGCGCTGCGCCTGGGCGAGGCCAGCTGCAACGGCAAGAGCCGCCTGTTCGTGGCGCTGGCGCGCCGCGCCGGCATCCCGGCGCGCCTGGTCGGCGGGCTCATCTTGCACGAGGGCCGCAAGCGCACCAGCCACCAGTGGGTCGAGGTCTACGTCGCCGGGCACTGGGTGCCGTTCTGCCCGACCAACCACCACGAGGCCTCGCTGCCGGCCAGCTACCTCGCGCTCTACCGCGGCGACGAGGCGCTCTTCAAGCACACCTCCGACATCAACTTCGACTACCACTTCGAGGCCGAGGCCGAGGTCGTGCCGTCGCCGCGCGCGCGCGAGTCCTTCAAGGTGTTCAACGTCTGGGCGCTATTCGAGCGCCTCGGCATGCCGTTCTCGCTGCTGCGCACGATCCTGATGCTGCCCATCGGCGCGCTCGTGGTCGTGGTTTTCCGCAATGTCATCGGCATGCCCACGTTCGGCACGTTCTTGCCCGCGCTCATCGCCGCGGCGGCCGGCGAGACGGGCGCCGCCTGGGGCTCGGCGGGCGTCCTCTTGATCGTCGCCGTGGTCGCGCTGGTGCGCTGGGCGGTGCAGCGCCTCGAGCTCTTGCACTCGCCGACCCTGGCCATTCTGCTCGCGGCGGTGGCGGTGACCATCCTGGGCACGAGCCTCGTGGCCGAGCAAGCCGGCCTGGGCAAGCTGGCGCGCATCACCATGTTCCCGCTCGCCGTCATGGCCATCACCGCCGAGCGCTTCTTCTTGTCGCTGACGGAGCACGGGGGAAAGAAGGCCACCAAGGAGCTGGCCGGCACACTGGTGGTGATGCTGGCCTGCTTCGTGGTCATGAACTCGCTGGCGCTGCAGGTGCTGGTGATCGGCTTCCCCGAGGTGCTGCTGCTGGTCGTCGCCGCGGACGTCTACCTGGGCCGCTGGGTGGGCGTGCGCATCTCGGAGTACGTGCGCTTCCGCGGGCTCGTCCTCCCGCGCGGAGCCGCCTCCTGATGCTGCGTCGCCTCGGCAGGCTGTGCGCCCAGCTACACGAGCTCCTCGAGCGTCGCCGCGACCTCGTCGGCATGAATCGCCGCAATGTCGAGCTGGTGTACGCACACAACCCGCGCCGGCACTACCCCATCGCCGACGACAAGCTGCTCGCCAAGGAGCACCTGCGCCGCGCCGGCGTGCCGGTGCCGGACACCCTGGTCGTCTGCGATGGGCTCTTCGCCGTTCCGCGCGTGCTGGCGCGCCTCGCCGACGAGGACCACTTCGTGGTGAAGCCCGCCAACGGCTCGGGCGGGCAGGGCATCCTTGTCCTGGGCGATCGCGTGGGCGAGCAGCGCTGGCGGCGCGCCGGCGGCACCGAGCTGAGCTCACAGGAGCTGCATCGCCACCTGGCCGAGATCGTGCTCGGTGCGCACTCTGGCCAGCTCGACGACCGCGCCTTCGTCGAGAAGCGCATCGTGCCGCACGCGCTGTTCTCCGAGCTGTGGGCCGACGGCCTCTGCGACGTCCGCGTCATCACGCTCGAGGCGCGCCCGATCATGGCCATGGTCCGCGTGCCCACCGCGCAGTCGAGCGGCCGTGCCAACCTGCATCAGGGTGGAGTCGGCCTCGCCGTCGACCTCGAGACCGGCCGGACGTTCCGCGCCGTCCACCGGGGCGTCAGCATCGCGCGCCATCCCGAGTCGGGCGGCGCACTGCTCGGGCTCGAGCTACCCGATTGGCCGGGCATCGTCTCGGCCGCCTGCCGTGCGGCCCAGGCGGTGCCCCTCGGCTACCTCGGCTGCGACGTGGTCGTCGACGCTGCGCGTGGACCGCTGGTGCTCGAGATCAACGCGCGCCCGGGCCTGGAAATCCAGAACGTGAACGGCGTCGGGCTCGGCCCCGCCGTCCGAGGAGAGAAGCATGCACGCGTCGTCTGATCGACTGTGGCCCGTGCTGCTGGCCCTGGTGGCGCTCTTGTCGGGCGCCGCTTTGCTCGAGGTGGTCGCCAAGGGTCGCGCTGGCGAAGGCCGGCTGGTACGGATCATCGGCGCGGCGGCCGTGGCGGTTTCCGACGACGACGAGAGCGGCGACGGCGAGCCGGGAGCGGCGCTCGAGTCCTCGCTGCCCCTCGATGACGACCACGCGCGCGCGCGCCTGGCGGCCCGGCGTGGCCAGCTCGACGAGGCAATGACGCTGTACGCGCGAGCCGCCGCCGCCCACCCCGAGGCGGCGCGCGTCCATGCCGAGATGGGCTACTGGTGGTTGAGCTCGGGCTTGCCGGCGCGGGCACGCCTGGAGCTCGAGCAGGCGGCCACGCTCGCGCCCGACGACCCCTGGATCGTGCTCACGCTCGGCATCGCCCATTCGCGCCTCGGCGACGCGACCGCCGCCGAGAAGCTGTACCGGCGCGCGCTCGAGCTCAAGCCGTACTACGGTGCCGCGCGCCTGGCGCTGGGCGTGGCGCTGCGCCGGCGTGGCCGCGCCGACGAGGCCATCGTGGTGCTCGAACCGGCCGCGCGGACGGGTTCCAACCAGGACCGTGCCCGCACCCTGGTCGCGCTCGGTCGCGCGTACCTGAGCGCCAAGAAGCGCGCCGAGGCGGAGAGGGCCTTCGTGCGCGCCATCGAGTACGCGCCCGCCGACGTCGAGATCCGCATCAACGTCGGGCGCGCCTGGATGAGCAGCGGCC
>JBKJOI010000929.1:0-4162 GCA_046595695.1 Haliangiales bacterium
GCTTCGGCGGCTTCATGAGCACGGTGGTGACCACCTGGGGTGCGACGCCGGCGGAGACCAGCTCGGTGCTCACGCGCTACCACAATGGCATCGGCGCCGCGGGCATGGACCGCATCCTGCGCGGCCAGGTCCTGGTCGAGCAGGTGAAGGACGGCACCGGGCGTCGCCTGTCGATGACCTCGAACGTATGGGAGGCCCTGCCGGTGGCCGGGCTGCCATCCACCGCGCCGCTCTTGCGGCGGGCCGGGCTCAAGGAGACCAAGACCCGCTACGAGGACACCGTGCCGGTGCGCGAGACGCGCGTCACCCACGAGTACGACAGCCTCGGTCGCGCGAAGCGGACCGTCGACCAGGGCCGCCTCGACCTCGAACACGACGACTCGGTCGTCGAGAAGCGCCACGCCGACGACGACTCCACCTGGGTACGTGACCGCGTGTGCGAAGAAAAATTGCTCGGCGCGGACGGCGCGCTCACCGGCCATACCCAGTACCTGTTCGGCGACGAGCATGTGGTGCACCCGCTGTGTGTGGTCGGCAAGGGCTGGTCGCGCGAGACGCGCTCGTACCTCGCCGAGGAGACGCGCTGGGTGACCGATCAGACCGCGGCCTACGACGAGCGCGGCAACCCGGTCGAGGTCCACGAGCAGGGCGTCACCCGGCTGCTCACGTACGACGCCGCGGGCCTGTTCGTCACCGAGGAGCACGTTACCCTCGAGGACGGACGCGAGCTGGTGTGGCAGGCGACCTGGGACACGGTGCTGGGCCAGGCCACGCAGGTGCAGGATCCGAGCGGCCACCGCAACCGAGCCCGCTACGACAGCCTCGGTCGTGTGGTCGGCTTCGGCGTCGACGACCGGCTCGAGCACCAGCAGATCGAGTACCACTGGGATCAAACGTCGCCCAGGACGGTCATCTGGGACTACGACGGCCTGCCCAGCACGCTCGCGCCGCGTCCGGCGGTCTGGACGCCGGCCTCGCGCTGGCGCCACACCATCGAGGTCGCCAACGGTCTGGGCGAGGTGCGCTACCGCGCGCAGCGGCTGACCGCGGACCGCTGGATCGTCGCCGACTGGAGCGAGCGAGATCCCGCGTCGCGCGTGACCTTCCGTGGACAGCCGGTCCACGTGAGCCAGCTGGAGCAGACGACGCGCCCGGCCGGCATGCTGGGCCAGCAGCTCATCTATGACCCACTCGGCCGCGTGATCGAACAGCGCCTGCCCAACGGCAGCCGTCGCCTGTATACGCACTCCGCCTTCGAGAACACCGAGAAGGAGGACGACCTCGCGCTCGTGCACCATGTGCTCGACGGCAAGGGACGCATGGTGCTCACCGAGCGCCAGCTCGCCGACGGCACCCGCGAGAGCGTCGAGGCTCGCTACGACGCCGCCGGTCGCATGACGCGGATGTGGCTCCACGACGGCAGCGCGGTCACGCGCGAGTTCGACTACGACACGCTCGGCCGTCTCGTCTCCACGCGCGACCCGGATCTGGGCGTGCGGACGCTTACCTACGACGACGCCGGCCGCGTCGCCTCCGAGACCAACGCGCTCGGGCAGCGCATCGGTTACCGCTACGATCTCGCCGGCCGCCTCATCGAGCGTGACGCCGGCGCGACCGGCACCTACCGCTACCACTACGACCACGCGCGGCCGGGCACGACCGCCACCGGCCTGGGCGGTCGCCTGGCGTGGGTGGAGGAGCCCTCGGGCGCGCTCGAGCTCGGCTACGACGACGCCGCGCGGCCGATCTGGGCGCGCCGGCAGGTCGACGATCGCGCGTCCGAGGAGACCAGCGTCTACGCGGCCTCGGGCCTCGTGCTCGAGCGTCGCTACGACGACGGCCTCGTGCTCGCCTACGGCTACGACGCGGCGGCGCGGCCCACATCCATCGGCGATCTGTGGCAGATCGTCGAGCAGGACGCGGGCGGACGCCCGCTCGTGGAGCGCTTCAAGAACGGCGTGGTCACGACCTACCAGCGCGATCTGCTGGGCGCGGCCGCGCGCGTCACCGTGAAGGACGCCACGGCCGCGACGATCTACGACGTCACCGTCGCGCGCAACGGCTGGGGATCCATCGACGCGGTCGTCGACCACGACGGCGTCGGTCTCGATCACGGCGCCCGCTTCGGCTACGACGGCTTCGCACGCCTCACCAGCGCGACCATCGGCAGCGTGGCGCCCGCGCCCGCGCTCGCGCCCTACACGTTCGGCTACGCGTACGACCGCCTGCACAACATGGTGCAGCGCACCAGCACGGGACCGACCCGGCTCGGCATGCTCACCGGCAGCTACGTGCACGGCGAGGCCGGCCAGGGTCCGCGCCAGCTCACCTCGGTCCACGGCGACAACGGCGAGCTCCACTCGTTCGCCTTCGACGCCGCCGGCCGGCAGGTCGCCAAGGACGGCGTCACCATGACGTTCGACGCGCTGGATCAGCTCACCGCGGTCGCCGGCCTGCCCGGTGGCACCGTCTCGCACGTCTACGGTCACGACGGCCTGCGCGTGAAGACCGTCACCCCCGACGGCGCCAGCTCGTACTGGTTCACCGATGGAATCTCCGAGCGCGGCGGCGTGCGCGAGCACGACGTCGTCGTCGGAGACCGGGTGGTCGCGCGCGTGAGCCGCCGGCAGCAGCCGGGGACCGATGCCAACGCCGGGTTCGGTCCGGGGGCGGTTGCCACCGCCGGCGCCGCAGAGGCGGCGACGCGCCTGGTCGGCGGCTTGCTCGCGCTGTTGCCGTGGGGCTTTGGGCTCGCGGCCCTCGCGGTCGCGCTCTCGCGCCCGGGTCGCCTCGCGCGCGTGCACCGCGCCGCTGCGGCCACCGCGCTGACCGCGGTGCTCGCGGTAGCCTGCGGCGGGGGCGAAGGCCTGGCACCCGCGGTGTCGCGTCGCGCGCTCACCACCTGGGTCGCTCACGGCGAGACCTTCATGCACGTGGGCGTCGGTGTCGGCCCGGTCGTGTTCACCGACGCCGAGGGTCGCCTGCTCGAGGAGCGGCGCTACGAGCCGTTCGGCGAGGAGATCGACGCGCGCGTGCGCACCGGAGACGGCTACGTGCTGCGTGCGCCCGACCTGGAGAGCCGGGATCTGAACGGGCTCAACAAGCGCACCGAGGCGACCACCGGCTGGTCCTACCATGGCGCGCGCTGGCTCGCTCCGGAGACCGCGCGCTGGCTCACGCCCGATCCGCCGGTGCAGGCCCCCGACGCCAAGTTCATGGCGCGGCCCTGGGGTCTGCACCCCTACCAGTACGTCGAGCAGAACCCGGTCGCCTACTGGGATCCCGACGGCCGCGACGCCGAGTCGGTCATCGCGTTCGTCACCAAGTGGGGCGTGAACGCCAGCCCCTTCACGATCGCGCAGAACTACGTGAAGCTGAACTGGAAGGGCGTGTCGTTCTGGATGGACGTGCGCAAGGCCGCCACAAGGGCGCGCGGCCTGCAGAAACACGTCGACGGCCTGGAGAAGGGCGCACGTGCGCTGGACAAGGCGGCCGCCTCGCTCGGCGATCTCAACTCGCAGCTGCCGAACTATCCGCTCTCGAGCGACGGCCCGATGCGCATCTCGCAGAAGGAGCTCGATTTCGTCGACGGGTACTTCAAGGCGTCGTCGGCCATCGCGAATGACGCGCACAAGGTCCGGGTCAAGCTCGACGAGGCCATCGCCGGCTGGGACGCCGCGGTCGCGGCCGCCGACAACACCAACGACTTCACCCGCGCCTCGGCGTGGGAGGCCATCTTCGACATCGACATGCGCTTCAGCAAGTCGGGCGCCGGCTTCCGCGCCTACCTGGTGGAGGCGCGCGACCGCGCCATGTCCGTCGAATCCAGCGCCGTGATGAAGCAGTACCACGGCGCCGACATCATCGGCGAGTGGACGCCGGACTGGTACCAGGCGCCTGCCACGTACTGACCGCGCGCCCCGATCCCGAGCGCAACGCGTCGTTCTCATTCATTCGTCATTCGTCACCATCGAGGAAATCATGTCTGCATCTCGTCTTCTCCATCGTCACGCGCGCCGCGCCGCCGCGCTCGTCGGCGCCGCCGCGTCGCTGCTGGCCGGTGCCCAGGGCGTCGCCCAGGACACCGGCCAGCAGCGACGCGGCGGCGCCGACGAGCACGGCGGCGCGGCGCGCGTGACGATGGAGAACACGAGATGCAGAC
>JBKJOI010000092.1:0-6786 GCA_046595695.1 Haliangiales bacterium
CTACAAGGAGCTCGGCGAGCGCCTCTCCGAGATCCCCGACGAGATCAACGGCATCCTGCGCCTGTTCGACGGCCGCCGCAGCCTGATGCAGGTCGTCGACGACTGCGACTTCGGCGATCTCGAGGCGCTCAACATCATCTCGAAGCTGTACTTCGAGGGGCTCGTCTACCTGGCGCCGACGCCGGAGGACCGCGCGCGCGAGGAAGCCACGCGGGACCGCGCGATTCTCGGCTGGCTCGAGGACGCGTCGTCGACGATGTCGGTCGGGCCCACGCTGCCGCCGACGCGCGAGCTGCGCGCGGTGCGCGGCCCCGACGAGGAGATCCACTCGGCCTTCGTCGGCGACATGACGCCGCCACCATTGTCCATGCCGCGCGACACCTCGCCGATGCCGGCGATCGACGCGCCCTTCGACGAACCGTCGGCGCGGCCGCCGCGCGACACCGCCGAGATGACGAGCGTGGCGCCGGCGGACCTCGCCACCGAGAGCCCGATTCGGGGCGGCACCGCGCCGCCGCACGCGCCAACCCGCGAGCTGCAGGCGGTCTCACCCGCCGAGCTGGACGAGGCCGCGCGCACGACCCGCTTCGACCCCGCGCAGGCCGCAGCCGCGCGCCGCGGCGCCAGTCGCCCGGACGACGAGTTCGATGCCGACGCGCACACCGGCCCGCTCGTGGACGGGCCGCACGGCGCCTCCGAAGAGGATGTCGACGAGGCGCAGATCGAATCGGAAGAGCCGCAGGCGCTCGGCGAGCACGACGCCGTATCGAGCGAGCTCCGCGAGCTGAGCGAGCTCAATGACACCGGCGAGCCGGAGGACGACGAGCCGGAGGAGATCGACGCCGAGCCCGACGAGGATCAGGACGTCGCCGAGGCGGACATCGAGGACGACGAGGGCTTCGCCGCCGACGCGGAGGTCGCCGCGGATGTCGGCGGCGCCGCCGAGGCCGCCGCCGAGGCCGCCGATGCCGGCGACGCCCCGCCGGAAGGGGCGGGCGAGGGCGAGGCACGCGAGGAGATCATCGCCGAGCCGTACATCGAGAGCGAGAGGTTCGCGTCCGCGCCGCCGCACGGCGCGCCGTCGGCGGAGCTGCAGGCGCAGCCGGCCGCGGACGGGGAGGGCCCGGCCACCGTCGATTTGGTCGTGACCGACGAGCACGCGGGCGCTGGCGCCCCGGTGGCCCGTGTCCCCATCTCGACGTTGCGCGGCCTGGGTGCGTCGGCCGCGCCGGAACGTCAGGCCGGGATCGTCGACGTCCCGCCGGTTCCCGCGGGCGTCACGTCGCGCGAGATCATCTCCGAGGCCGTCGACGACGACGAGGGTTATCGCCCGGCGCCGACCCCGCTCGTGCTGCGCGATCCGATCGCCGCGATCGAAGCCGAGCTACGTGCCCATGCAGGGGAGTTCGCAAGCGATCTGACGCCGATCCCGCCCCCCCTGCCCGAGGACGACGACGGGCTTACCCATGGGACGATCACGTCGGAGGGCGCCGCCCGCAAGTCGGTGTCGGGAACGGTGGCTGGCACGCGCGACGAGCGCGACCGCCCGGCGCCGGCCGCCCCCATCGTCACCATCCTCCCGGGCAGCTCGCCGCACTCGAACGGCCACGCCAAGCCGTCGGAGCGTGCGACGGTCGTCGATCCACCGGCACCGGCAGCAGCGCCCGAGCGCGGCGGCGGCGCACCGTCCGCACGCGGCGATGTACCCGCCCGCGAGCCGTATCCCGCAATCCCGCCGGTGCACCCGCCGGCCATCGCGCCGATCACCGCGGTGGAGCCACCCGTGCAGCCCGCCCCCGGCAGCGGGCCGTCCATGCCGCGCGCCGTCACGCAGTCCGCCGAGCTGAAGACGGTCGAGGCCGAGTTCCGCGCCCGCGCCGAGAAGGACGAGGCCGAGGCAGCGGCCGCGCTGGCGGCGGCGGCCCACGAGGAGGACTGGGACGAGGACGTGTCGCCGCGTGGTCGAGGCGTCTACCTGTGGGGCGGCTTGCTCGCCGTCGCCGCTGGCGCCGTGTTCGTCTACTTCGCGACCCGTCCGCCCGCGCCCAAGCCCCTGAACGACCCGGCCGCGCCACTCGTCGCGCTCGTCGCTGACGCCGGCATGGCTCACCCCGAGGCGCGACCTCCCGACGCCGCGCCCGCCGTCGCCGTCGCGCCGCCTCCCGACGCCGCCGTACCGAGCGCGCGCCCCGACGCGGCCCCATCGCCTCCGAAGGATCCCGTGCCGCCCAAGGATCCGCAGCCGGTGAAGCCGAAGGATCCGCCGCCTCCGAAGGATCCGAAAGGCACGGCCAAGCCGCCGGCCGCCCCGGTCGCGACGCCCGGCAAGGCCTACAAGGAGCTCGTCAAGCAGGCGCGCGCCGCCCGCCGGGCCGGCAACGGCGGTGACGCTATGGTGCTGGTCGAACAGGCGCTGGCCGAGAACCCCAGCGGCGGCGACGCGCTGGCCTTCAAGGCCGAGCTGCTCTACGACGCGGGCCACAAGTCGCAGGCGCTGGGCGTGTGCAACACGGCTGTGAGCGCGAACCCCTCGAACGCCGACGCCTGGCTGACCAAGGGGCTCGTGCACCTGGACCTGGGCGACAACAACCAGGCTCGGGCCGCGTTCACGAAGTACCTGGAGCTGCGCCCTACCGGGGGCAAATCAGACGACGTTCGCGCGCTGCTCGATTCGTTGTAGTCTCCGCGCCGATGTTGGTCCTGGGTCTGGAAAGCTCGTGTGATGAGACGGCCGCCGCGATCGTCGAGGATGGCGTGCGCGTGCGCTCCGATATCATTTCCTCGCAGGCCGAGGTCCATGCGCGCTTCGGCGGCGTCGTCCCCGAGCTCGCGTCGCGCCACCACGTCGTGAACGTGATGCCGGTCCTGTCCTCGGCGCTCGACGAGGCGGGCGTGACGCTCGACGACGTCGACGCCCTCGCGGTCACGCGCGGCCCCGGGCTCGTCGGCGCGCTGCTCGTCGCCGTGCAGGTCGCCAAGTCGATCGCCTACGCGCGCAACCTGCCGCTCGTCGGCGTGCATCATCTGGAAGGGCATCTCTCGGCCGTGTACCTGGCCGCGGGCAGCACGCCCGAGGACGTCGCCGCGCATCGCGCGCCCGGCTTCCCGCACGTCGCGCTCCTGGTGTCGGGCGGGCACACGTCGCTCATCGAGGTGCGCGGCCACGGTCACTACCGCGAGCTCGGCCGAACGCGCGACGACGCCGCCGGCGAGGCCTTCGACAAGGTCGCCAAGCTGCTCGGCCTCGGCTATCCGGGCGGCGCGGTCATCGATCGCCTGGCCAAGACCGGCGACGTGACCTACCTGAAAAAGATGCCGCGCCCGCTGCCGCGCAAGGACGACATCGACTTCAGCTTCAGCGGCCTCAAGACCTGGATGCTCAACTGGGTGCAGTCGAACGGCGGCGTGCCCACCGGGCAGCAGCTCCACGATGTGTGCGCGAGCTTCCAGCACGCGGTCGTGCACGCGCTCGTCTACAAGACGCGCGAGGCGGTGCGCCAGTCGAGCGCCCAGGAAGTGCAGATCTCGGGTGGCGTGGCCGCGAACAGCTACCTGCGCGCCGAGATGAAGCGCGCGGGCGCCGAGGACGGCTTCGAGGTGTTCGTGCCGCCGCCGCGGCGCTGCACCGACAACGCCGCGATGATCGCCGCGGCCGGCTACCACCACCTGGTGAACGGTGAGCGCGCCGCGCTGGATCTTCGTGCCGAGGCCAACCTGCCGCTGCCTGATCAAGCCCTCCGCGCCGCCGATGCGAGTGCCTCGTGAAGGGTGATCTCTTCGATCCGCGCACGCTGCTCGACAAGTACGGCCTGCGCGCCAAGAAGTCGTGGGGCCAGAACTTCCTCATCTCCGAACGTGTGTACGAGGCGATCTGCCGCGCCGCCGTGCCGCACCCGGCCGAGTTCGTCGTCGAGATCGGCGCCGGCCTGGGCACGCTGACCATGCGGCTCGCGCTGCATGCGCGCGAAGGACACATCGTCGCGGTCGAGCGCGATCGCGACATGGTCAACGTGCTGCGCGCCGAGCTCGTCGAGACCCTGAACGTCGAGATCGCCGAGGCCAACGCGCTCGAGCTCGACTACTTTGCGCTCGCGACGCGCGCCGGCAAGCCGCTCTCGGTGGTCGGCAACCTGCCCTACCAGATCGCGACCAAGCTCATCTTCGGCATGATCGAGGCACGCTCGGTGTGCTCGCGCATGGTCATCATGCTGCAGCGCGAGATGGCCGATCGCGTGCTCGCACCCCCCGATGCCGACGCCTACGGCGCGCTCGGCGTCATGGTGCAGACCTACTGCGACGCGCGTAGCATCACGCGTGCGCCCTCGACCGCGTTCTACCCGGCGCCCAAGGTGGACAGCACCGTCATCCAGCTGACGCCGCTGCCGGGCGCCGCGACGCGCGTGCCCATCGACGACGAGAAGCGGTACTCGGTGCTCGTGCACGCGGCGTTCGGCCAGCGCCGCAAGACGCTGCGCAACGCGCTGCGCTCGCGCTGGGACGACGACGCCGTCAGCAGCGCGTTCACCGCCGCCGACATCGATGGCGGCCGTCGCGGCGAGACCCTCTCGGTGGCCGAGTTCGGCCGGCTCTCGAACGTCATCGGGCCGGCGCGGCCCACGTAACCCGGCGCGGCACCGCCATGCCCGAGTTGCCCGAAGTCGAGACCGTCCGCCGCACCCTCGAGCCGCTCGTGCTCGGCGCGCGCATCGAGAAGGTGTGGACGAGCGGCCTGCCGCTGCGGCTCAACCGCCCCGTCGACGCCGCCGGGCTGCGCAAGGTCGCGCAGGGCGCCACGATCACCGCGCTGCGGCGGCGCGCCAAGTACCTGCTCGTCGACACCGAGAAGGGCACGACGCTCGTGCACCTGGGCATGAGCGGCCGCGTGCGCGTGCAGCCCTTCGCCGAGCCGCGCGTTACCCACACGCACGTCGCGTGGCGGCTCGAGGACGGGCGCGAGCTGCGCTTCGTCGACCCGCGGCGCTTCGGGCTGGTCATGCCGGTGCCGTCGGCCGCGCGCGGCGGCGAGGCGGCACTGCCCGAGCTGGCCAGCCTGGGCGTCGAGCCGCTCGGCCGCGACTTCACCGTGGCGCTCCTGCACGAGCTGGCGCGCGGCTCGAAGCGCGCGCTGAAGCTGCTGCTGCTCGACCAGACCGCGATCGTCGGCCTGGGCAACATCTATGTCGCCGAGGCGCTGTTCCACGCCGGGTTGCACCCGCACCGGCCGTCGCACCGCACGACCGCGGCGCAGGCCGAGCGCCTGCACGCCGCGATCGTCGACGTGCTCGGCCGCGCCATCGACAACCGCGGCACCACGCTGCGCGACTACGTCGACGCCGACGGCGAGGTCGGGTTCAACCAGCTCGTGCTGGCGGTCTATGGCCGCGGCGGTGAGCCTTGCCTGCGCTGCAACCAACCCATCCGCGCGGTCGTCACCCAAGGTCGAGGAACCTTCTACTGTCCCAACTGTCAGACTCGCTGATTCGCCCCGCCGCTCCGTAAGGCCTTCGCCAGGTTGCTCTTTCGTCCGTAAGACCCGGCGCCAGCGAGCGTAGATCGTCCACCGACCCCATGCGTTGGTACCTCTTGCACGGCGAAATCCGCCGCAGGAGAGGCTGATTGCTGGAGTCATTTCGATAGGATACGATGATGCCTCACCTCGCGCGTCCAGCGGGGACACCGGGAGCCGTGGAGCGGGACGAGAGCGACGAAGCCCTGATGGTGCGCTACCAGAAGGGCGACGTGCGGGCTTTCGAGGTCCTCCTCGCAAGACATCGCAAGCCGGTGTTCAACTTCATCCTGCGTTCAGTCAGAGAGCCGGCGCTCGCCGAGGATCTGCTGCAGGAGACGTTTCTCCGTGTGATCAAGGGAGTCGACGCTTACGAGAAGCAGGCGAAGTTCACGACGTGGCTCTACACCATCGCCCGCAACCTGTGCGTCGACCAGTCGCGAAGAGCAAAGCACAGGAGGGCCGCGAGCCTGGATGCAC
The DNA here is from genome assembly GCA_046595695.1 of Haliangiales bacterium. Taxonomy (GTDB): domain Bacteria; phylum Myxococcota_A; class Polyangia; order Haliangiales; family SHYZ01; genus JBKJOI01. The sequence continues at coordinate 5,987 of JBKJOI010000092.1, forward strand.
CGATGGACGCGAGTGACAAAGACGGCGCCACACTCCTGGATGTCGTCGCGGACAAGAACCAGATCGCGACCGACCGCCAGGTCATCGGCAACGAGCTGCACGGCAAGCTCTACGACGCCATCAGCAAGCTGTCCGAAGAGCAGCGCGAGGTCTTCCTGATGCGTGAGTTCCTCGACATGCCCTTCAAGGACATCGCCGAGGTCGTCGGTTGCCCCGAGAACACCGTGAAGAGCCGGATGCGCTACGCCCTGGAGAAACTGAAGCTGGAGCTCGAAGAGTACGCGGACATGGCGAAGGCCCTTCCGTGACCGCATATTTCAGGAGAACGATCGGATCGAACCGACGGGAGCCGCGTGAGAAAGCAGTAGTGAGATGAAGATGGATTGCAGCCAGATCGAAGAGCTCATGATGGATTACCTCTATCAGGAGCTCGATAACACCCAGACGTCGGCGTATCGCGCCCATCTGACGGGTTGCGCCAAGTGCTCGGCGCAGCTCGCGGGGTACGAGCGCACGCGCCACGCGGTGCGGCTGCTGCCCGACATGGATCCGCCGGCGGCGGTGACCGCGCGGCTCCTGCACGAGGCGGCGGCGCGTCGGCCGGTACAGGCCGTCGGGGCGGGCGCCGCGGGCGCCGGCGCGGGCCGTACGGTCGTCGAGGCCAGCTTCGGGTCGAGCGGAATCTGGGCGTGGCTGACCGGCCTCATGCAGCCGCTCATGGCGCACCCAGGCTTCGCGGCGGTGGCCGGGCTCGTGCTGATCGGTGGCATTGCGGGCGTGCTGGTGATGAGCGGCAAGAT